>CAMCQG010000022.1 GCA_945876965.1 Rickettsia typhi | reverse complement strand
ATTTATGTTAAAATTAAAAAACAACTAATTATAAAAAATTCTTGACTTTTGTAAATATGGCTGTTTTGTATATTAAAATAGATTTTATATAAATATATGGCAGTACCTAAAAAACGAACTTCTCATTCAAAAAATCGCATGCGTCATTCTGGCAAAGCTTTAAAACCTTTACATATTACTTTTGATAAAAATGGCGATCCGCAATTGCCACATTTTGCATCTGTTTCAGGTATGTATAAAGACAGAATTGTTGTTGCTAAAAAAGAGAAAAAAGAACAAGAAGAATCTAATGCTTAAACATTTTTTATAATGTCGGAGTTTTTATTAGAAATATATAGCGAAGAAATTCCAGCTAAAATTCAGGAGAAGTCATGTAGGCTATTACAAAATATTTTCTTGCGTGAGCTTAAATTGCTTGGTATTGAAACATTAGATTTTAAGGTAGAAATTGCACCGTGCAGAATAGCTTTTTTTTCAAGACAAATCAAGATTAATAATTTTTGTGAAACAGAAATCAGAGGACCATCAATTAATGCCCCAGATATAGCTTTAGCTGGATTTTTGAAAAAAAACAACATTGTTGATAAAAATTTATTAACAGAATCTGAAGGTTATTATTATTTTAAAAAAGTCGCCGGTGATCAAAAAATTAACGATATCTTGACCAATAACTTATCTAAAATTATAGATTTATGCCAATCTATTTGGCCACGCAGAATGCGATGGAACGAATCAAAAAAAGAATGGATTAGGCCAATTCGCAATATTTTATGTATACTTGATGGCAATATTATTGGATTTAATTATGCAGGCCTACAAACAAACAATATATCTTTTGGTAATAAAAATATTACAAACAAAATAGAGCTTAAAATTTTTGGAATTGATGATTATTTGCAAAAATTAGAACAAAATTTTGTTATTTTAAAAAGAAATGATCGCTTGTTTTTAATTGAATCAAAATTAGCAGAACTAGAACAAAAGCATTGCATAACAACAAAAATGGATCGTAATAAAGCTTTATTAAGTGAAGTTGCTGGCCTTTGCGAATACCCAATTATGGTTGCTGGCGAAATACCTGATATTTTTTTAAATATTCCCGAGTGTATCATTGAGCAAAAAATAAAGAATGATCAAAAATACTTTGTGTCATATGCAAATGGTAATCTAGCAAAAATAGTTGCCATGTTTATTGAAGGTTCAGCTGATAAAATAAATTATATTTTGCAAGGCAATATGCGTGTTTTAAATGCAAGACTTTCTGATGCACAATTTTTTTATAATAAAGATATTGAGCTGTTTTCAAAATATAAAACAATTAATGAAGAGGTCATTAAAGAATTGCTGTCTCCAATACCAGTTGGCGAGCAGCTTGGTAACTTGTATGATAAAGTGCAAAGAATATCGCAAATAATGCAAAATTTATGTAAAATAAGCGGAAATGATATTTTGGGTGGCTTAGATTTGCAAACCATTATTTTGCATTTAAAACTTGATATGGCAACAAATGCGTATAAAGAATTTCCCGATTTACAAGGTTTTATAGGAAGCGAATATACAACAAGAATTTGGAATTTATCACCAGAATACAGCGATGTTTTTGCTGCACAACATGGGGTAAATGTTGGATACGGAGAACATGTTCCAGCTATTGCAAATGCCTTAGAATATGTCGCTTCACATCTTTATATAGGCAGCGAATTTACATCTTCAAGCGATCCGTTTGCAATTGAAAGATCGATTAATTTTATTTCTAGTATTTATGAATGGATTCCAGGACTGGGATTGCATGGCGATGCTATTAAAAAATTATTACCGCCAATTTTTTCAAAAATTAGCGATAGATTATCAGAAATATTAATAAAATCTGCTAAAAAAGTAAATATTAAGCGTATTAAAATAAAATTTGATGATTATTTATATGTATCAGAAGTTTGCGATTATTATTTTAATCAAAAAATAGAATATTTTAGTTGTCAAAACGAAGCTGCAAAGGCTTTGGATTGGTTAAATATAGCAGAAGATTCTGCATCTATTTTACCAATTTATAAAAGATGTAAAAATATTTCAGAATCCGAACGAAAAGATAATATAAAGATCACACTTATAGAATGGGGGCAAATCAATGATATGCTTGATATATTGGATATTGCCATAGCAAATAATGATGAAAATCAACAAATATCAAAAATAACATGGAATGCGTTAATAATTGATTTAGATCGCTATTTTAATAATTATAAAATATCCGATAGCATAGATAGAATGATTTTTATTAAAAATATTTCTAATAAAATTGAAAAAAAATATCCTTTTTTGGCCTATATTTATAAATTACTGTAAAAATAAAGTTGTAATTTTTTCAATTGTTTTCTCAATAGTAATTTCCTGATTGTTGTCATAATTTGTTGTATCAACAAAAATAAAATCAGTATTAAAATCGGATTGCTTAAGTGCAATTTTATCTATATCTAAAAATCTTTTTTTTGCCTCATTTTGTGTCATTGTATGTTTTTGTCTTATTCTTGTAATGCCACGATTAATTCTTTCTTCTTTTTGGGCACTAAAAAATATAATATAGTTACAAAATTGATCTAAACTAAGCTTAAAAAGAACAGGGACATCCAATATTAATAATACATTTTTGGCATTATTTTTATCAATAAAATCAATAATTTCATCTTTTAATGCAGGATGTGTAATATTTTCAATAATTTTCTGATTTTGTTTGCTTGCAAAGAAAAATTCACCCAAAATTTTAGTATCAACAATGTTGTTTTGTACGCATTTTGGGTAAACACTTTTTATCTTTTCAATAATACCAAGATCCTTTGTATACATTTTTCTAATTTCACTGTCACCTTCTAAATAGACAATACCACCTGTAAAAAAATTGCATAGACTATAATTATATACAAGTTGTTTGGCAACAGTTGTTTTGCCGGCACATATTTCGCCAACGATTCCTAATATCTTTATAGACAATTAAATAAAATAGTAATTATATTATTAAGCCTTATATTTTAAATGTCTAAATATTTTTGATATTTAAGAACTCGGCTAATCGACCATAAAAGAGATAAAATGGTCACCAGAAATTGAATTACTATTCAAATATAAAACACTAGATGTTATATTTGTATTGATCGTCGAAGGTGCAACAACATTGTTGCACGAAATTTTATTATTATTACATTCTGTTGCATTTCTATATCCCCCAAAGAATTTTATTTTTTCTACAATAATCAAACAAACTATATTATTTTAAAATCAAAACTAGTTATTGCTATGGGCGTGTTAACTATTATGATCAAAACATATAAATAAAATTATAAATATATTTTGATAATAAACAATATATTATTTACTATTTTTTTTACATATGAATGTTATATTTTTTTGTGACTCTCCAAAAAAGGATAATATAAATTTAAACAATAAAATAGATTACGCCATACAAAGCTGCAATAATAAATTTTAAAGCAGCCTTCTATAAAATTTGATAATTAGTTAAATCAAGATTTCATTTTCAGCAATTTTTTTATCCTGTGACAAATCTATTGTTTCATTTTCCTCTTCCATACCAGATATATCAATTTTTGTTACCGATACAATTTTTTCGCCTTTTTTCAAATTAAATATCGTAACACCCTTTGTATTTCTACCAATTACAGAAATATTATCAACAGAGCATCTAAGAATTTGACCGTTATTTGTAACCAACATAATATCTTCACCGCCGTTTGCAACAAAGGTTGAAATAACTTTACCGCGTGTTATGTCAACATTTATAACACCTTTTCCACCACGATTTGATGTGCGATATTCATATGCAGATGTGCGTTTGCCAAAACCTGTTTCGGTAATAGTTAAAATAAATTGCTCGTTTTTTGTTAAACTTTCCAATAATTCATCGCTCAAATCTTCTGTTACAGATTTTAAATTACGCAATTTAGATATTTCTTTTTGCATATTTTCTTGTTCAGTTATCGCCAACTCTTTGCGTCTTGCAAGCGGAATTCCTAAATAATTATCACGCGTTTCAACATTGCATTCAATATGATTTAAAATACACATAGACACAACTTCATCATCTTTATTTAGATTCATACCCCTTACTCCATCAGAAGTGCGGCTTTTTATAACACGCAAATCCTGAACATCAAATCGTGTCGCCAAACCATTTTTAGTAGCCAGCAACACATCTTCGCTTGATTTTATCAATGACACACCAATCAAGGCATCATCTTCATCTAATCTGATTGCAATTTTGCCACCAGCATTTATGTTACTAAAATCTTTAATTGCACTACGGCGAATTTTACCTTTTTTAGTTGCAAAAATAATATCATAATCGTCCCATTCTTGTGGATTTTCTGGCATAGAAATAATGGTTGCCATTTTTTCTCCAGCCTCAATAGGCAACAAATTAACAATAGCTCTACCTTTTGCAATATTTGTTCCAACAGGAATTTGATGAGTTTTTAAACGATAAACTTGGCCTTTTTCGCTAAAAAATAACATACCAGAATGGGTATGACTTGCAATAATTTGTGCTACATCATCATCTTCGTTTGTATTAATTCCGCTTTTTCCCTTACCGCCTCTTTTTTGTGATCTATAAGCATCAATAGAAGATCTTTTTATATAGCCATTATTTGTAATTATTACTAATACATTTTCTCTTTCAATAAAATCTTCAATATTAGTATTTACATCAATATTATCAACAGTTGTTCTGCGTGGAATTGCGTGCGCATTTTTAATTGCAATCAATTCATCAGATATAATCTTCATAATCTCAGTTCTGCTACCTAGCTTTTTTAAATAATCAGAAATTGACGCCCCCAAATCTTCAAGCTCTGCAACTAATTTATCACGCTCTAAACCTGTTAATCTAGAAAGCCTCATTTCTATGATAGATTTAACCTGCTCTTCTGTAAATTTAAATGTATTATTAACAATTTTATTATTTTTATCTCCAACTAAATCTATCAATCTTTGCACAGACTCTGATGCGTGCCAAACCTCATTTAATAATTTTGATTTTGCATCGTTTGCATCACTTGAACCGCGAATTATTGCAATAATTTTATCAATCGAATCAATTGCAACATGCAAACCAAGAACCAAATGAGCCCTATCACGAGTTTTTCCTAGTTGATAGGTTAATCTACGAACAATCACTTCTTCTCTGAACGCAATAAATGTTTTGATAATTGCTTTTGTCCCCATTAACTCTGGTTTATTGGCATTAAGAACCAATGAATTAATCGAGAATGATGACTGTAATTGAGTTAATTTATATAAATAATTTAAAATAACCTCAGGAGATACATCTTTTTTAAGCTCAACAACAACGCGAATACCTTTTTTATTTGACTCATCACGAATATTAGAAATTCCCTCAATACGCTTATCTTTTACAAGCTCGGCAATTTTTTCGATTAAACCAGATTTAACAACCTGATATGGCATTTCTGTTATAACAACACAAGTTTTTTTACCTTCTTCAAAATGAGCTTTTCCACGAACAATCACAGAACCTCTGCCAGTTAAAACTGCTTTTGCGGTTTCGGCTTTATTAACAATAATACAGCCAGTAGGAAAATCTGGGGCATGTAATATTTCTAAAAATTCAGCATCGCTTGCACCTGGTTTTTCAACTATAAGCAAACAAGCATCGATAATCTCACCTAAATTATAAGGCGGAATACTTGTTGCCATTCCAACGGCAATACCTTCGCTTCCGTTAGCTAAAATATTAGGAAATCCAGCCGGCAAAACTGATGGCTCTTTTTCTAATCCATCATAATTATCTTTAAAATCAACAGTATCTTTGTCTAAATCATCAAGCAAATATTGTGAAATCTTTTGCAACCTAGCCTCCGTATAACGCATTGCAGCTGGTGGGTCGTTGTCAATCGAGCCAAAATTACCTTGACCATCAATAAGCATTGTTCCCATCGAAAAATCTTGCGCCATTCTAACCAATGCCATATAAATAGAGCTATCTCCATGCGGATGATATTTACCCATTACCTCACCAACAATTCTAGCAGATTTTTTATGAGCCCTATTATGTGTAATATTATTTTCATGCATTGCATACAAAATTCTTCTATGCACAGGCTTTAATCCATCCCTAACATCGGGTAATGCACGAGAAACTATAACACTCATAGCATAATCTAAATATGCAACTTGCATTTCTTTTTCAACAGCCATCTCTAAAACATCGCCGTGAATTAATCTATTTTCCATGCTTTGGGTTTCATTTTCAGCCATTAAACAATTTTCTTATTATCAATATCAATATATTTATTTAACAAAACTTAAAATGCAAGAAGTTTAATTATAGTTTTATTCAAAATCGCAGCCAAAAAAATATTTTTATGTCAGCTAACATTAATCATATTTTTTTCTATAACCTCCTTAGCTAAATTGATATATGCCGTAGATCCAGAACAATTCAAATCGTATATTAAAGCTGGCTTACCATATGATGGTGCTTCTGCAATCCTAACATTTCTTGGTATGACCGTATTATAAACAATTTCACCAAAATGTTCTCGTAATTTTGAAACAACATCAACTGCAAGATTATATCTTTTATCATACATTGTCATTAAGATACCTTCAACTTTAATTTTTTTATTAAAATTAGCTTTAACAGAATTAAAGGTATTCATAAACTGAGTCAAACCTTCCAATGCAAAAAACTCACATTGCACAGGTATTATAACAGAACTAGACACAGTCAATGCGTTAATAGTAAGCATTCCAAGAGATGGAGGACAATCTATAATAATAAAATCATAATCGTCTTCTAGTTGCTGTATTGCTTTTGTTAATACAAATTGTGGCTCATTTTCGTTAATCAATTCAAGTTCTGCAGCGGCAAGCTCATTTGTTGCCTGAACAATTGATAGATTTTTAATATTTAATGGCACAACAACATCATTAATTGTATGCTTTCCGCATAAAACCTCGTATATTGTTTTTTTAGAATTTTTATGAATTCCAAACCCAGTACTTGAATTGCCTTGCGGATCCAAATCTACAACTAAAACCTTTTGACCAATTGCCGCCAAAGCGGTTGATAAGTTTATCACAGTTGTTGTTTTGCCAACACCACCTTTTTGATTCGCGACAGAAATAACTTTCATAGCTTTAAAAATAACTTTTATTTTACTTCATAACGCATTGCGGGATGAATTTTTAGTGAAGAATAATTATCGGTAAATATCTTTATATTTTTATCGTTTATACCTTTATTTGCAATCAAATCAATTGTTGTTCCAATTGTAATAATTTCTTTTTTATCATAAATATTTGAGGCAATAACAATTTTTTTATAACCACTATTTTTCGCAATAATACCATCTATTTCATTATTATTAAATTCAAAAATACTAGCCTTACAATCCTTTATTATTTTATCGATATGTCTATTTGGATAATAATCTTGCAATGCAATCATATCAACATTATTATTTTTCAACGCTTTTGTCAATGCCTCATAATCATCAAACTGATTTATTTTTATATCCTTCCATCCTAATAAGTTTATAATATTTTGCTGCCCACTCAGAACACCTATTTTTTTATTTTTATTATTTATAGATATAAGCAATAACGGATTATAATACAATGATTTAACAAATTTTACATCATTCAAATCGTATTTTGTGTCACTTGAAATAATTGCAAAATTTCTATCGTCATGAACCAAATGATTAATGATTGCTGTCGCACTACCAAACTGAGAAACCAAACATTTAGAATCATTATTTTTATTAAACATTTTACATAAAATGCCCGCTATATTATAGTTATTTTTTGATGTATATATTGTTGAAATAATAATATCATTTTTTTTATCAATCATTTCTGCAGAAACAATTGTTTTTTTATCTTTATGACCCATTACCTTTAAGGTAATTGTTGTAGAAGTTTGTTCGCAATGCCCAATATTATTTACTATAAATAGCAATAATAATAATATTTTATACATAAATTATAAATAACTATTATACGATAATAATAACTATTTTTTATGATTTTTTAATAAGCAAGAAAATTTTTATATACAAAAAAGGCGATGCTTTTACACACCGCCTATATAACAAAAAATTGATATATTATTTTTTGCTAGATTTTTTAGGAGCAGCAGCTTTTTTAGCTTGAGCTTTTTTAGGCTGAGCTTGTCTAGGAGCAGCAGCTTTTTTAGGCTGAGCTTGTCTAGCTTCTTCTTCTTCCTCTTCTTCTTCCTCTTCTTCTTGATTTTGAATGCTTTGTTGATAGTATTTAGGATTATCTTGAAAATTACCATCAACTAATGCACCAACATCACCTTCTGATTCTTCAATTTTTTGCTCCAACATTCCACAAAGATCAGTTACATCGTAACCTTTTGCTTCAAGCATAACTAATAAATCATAAATAACATTACTTGCATCATCAACTGCATATTTAGATTCTTCAGAGCTTAATAATGTAAATGTTGCATTTGCAGCATCAGACATCATTTTTCTAGCTAATGCAGCACTACCTTCTTGGTGTAAATGAGCAGTATAAGATGCTTCTGGGTTTGCGTTTTTACGAGCAGCAATAATTTCGTATAATGCAGTAATAATATTACCAACATATTGTGCACGATTACGACGAGCTTCAACATCCGGATTAACTTCATCATTATTATACTCTGCATAATTACGACTAGGAGAAAAACTTCTTTGTTCTTCTTGCTCTTCTTGTTGAGCAAACGGATTCTGTTGTGCTTGTTGTTGAGCAAACGGATTAAATTGTGCAAACGGATTCTGTTGTGCATTTAATTGTTGCTGAGCAAACGGATTGAATTGTTGCATAGCTTGATTATAAGCAGATTGTGCAGCGGCTTGAGCAGCAAATTGTTGTTGTTGCTGAGCTTGAAACTGTTGGTAAGCAGCTTGACTTTGACTATCATTTTCGATAACTTGAAATGGCTGTCTTGCTTGCTCTTGTTTTTTAAGAGCTTGTGCTTTTTGATTGCGTGATGACATATGGGGGAAAAATAAAAACTATATTATAAAAAAATAACTAACACCAAGCTCTTTTCAGAGCAAACATAACAAGAAATAAACTTGTATTATTCTCAGTAATTAAATCATATATTTGATAAATGTCAATAGCATTATAAATAAAAAAATATTTTTTCTTTAAAGCAAAATAATATTGATTCTATAAGGCTTAAAAACAATATTTTGTATAACAAAAAAAATTATTTTCAAATTATTTTTTGTTAATTTTATAGATGTTAATAATTTTCTTTAAATAAAAGTTATCATATTTTTTAATACAAACTTATGATGGAATATTATTTTACTAATTATCTAATTATCCTTTTTGAAAAACATTTATATTGATTTTTATGAATCTAGAAAAATGATTGATGATAAATTATATATATTTTTATGAAAAAACTATTATTTCTAGTGACAATAACAGCAATTGTTTATCTATCTATTTTGAATAAAAATTTATATAAAAAAATATCAGCAAAAGATTTAAAAATATCAGAATATAAAACTCTTTTAAAGTTAACAAGAGAAGACAGTATTAAAACAACAAATTATGCAAAAGAAAAACCATATGATACCAAAATATTTGTTATAAATTTAGAAAAGCACAAAGATAGATTAGCAAACATTGATAAACAATTTAAAAAAGAAAATATTGAATATTCTAGATTTAATGCTGTATTAGGCCACAACATTGTTATTACAGAAAAAAATGGCACAAAACACTCAGGCATAGAACTAAAAGAAGGGACTTTTAATTTTGATATTGGCGAATATAATATTAATTGTGGAAAACATGATTTTATTTATTTGATTACTCATAAAAATAATATTCTGCCAGCTGGCTTGCTAGGTTGTTATTGTAGTCATTATGAAATTATTAACGAAATTATAGAAAAAAATTATGCATATGGTATGATTTTCGAAGATGATGTTAAGTTATCTGATGGTTTTGGCAGATATTTTAATGAAGCCATAAAACAGCTTAATACTATACCAGATTTTGATATTTTATATTTTGCTATACATATGCAAATTAAAGGCAAATATTATGATAATTTTGCCGTAATGCAAGATAGCATTAAACACGATAGAGATTATTCGCAATTGCCGCAAAATTTTAAAGATGCAAACTTTATTAAGATTAATGATATGTTTAGCAAATTTATTATCAATAATAATAAAGAAACAAAAATAACCGCAACAGGTGCCGGATATGCTTATTTAGTTAGTAATTCTGGTGCAAAAAAAATAGCAAAAGCAATGAAAATAGGTGTATATGCAAATGATGCCGAATATTCATTAATGATAACCGATGGATATATAAATACTTTTGTAACAAATCAATCAAATGTTGGGGTCAATTGGAACTCATCATACAATGGCAATGGTAATCAAATAACATAGATATGTATAATAGTTTATTGTTAAATATAATAAAATTTTTCTTAGCATTTACAGTTCTTGTTTCGCATCTGCATATATTTGGCAAATCACAAGAATATTTTCATATCTGTGTTGATGCCTTTATGATTATATCTGGTTTTACATTAACGACTGGATATAAAAATGATGTTGATTTTAACTATAAAAAATATTTTTACCGCAGATTATTAAGAATATATCCAATGTTTTTTTGTACATAATTTTTATTATGCTAACAAGTGATATTTTTGCATATAGGGCTTTATATTTTTTTGACAACACTAGAGATTTTTATGGAACATCAATGTGGAGCTTACATCAAGAAATTAAATTATATTTAATATTTCCATTATTATTATATTTAATAAAAAAATATTCAAATAGATATAATTTTATTTTTGCGACACTAATCATATATTATATAGCAATATCTATAATTGCATTATATGGGCACGATGTGAAAAAATTTTATGGTCATAATTTATGGGCTTTTACAATGTGCTGGAATAAATTAAATGGCGTATTTTTTGGTATAGCATTCGAGCGATGCTTGATAGGTTTTGCACTTGGAATATTAATTGCTATTCATGGCAAAATAATAAAATTATCAGATTATTGGTTTTTAGCAATAATAATTATTTGCATAGCTTTTGTTAAATTTAACTTTATTAGTTGTTTTTTGGTTATTTTTTCTTTTGCACATTTAATGCCAAAAATAATATCTTCAAATTTGATAATATCTACAAAAGCCACAAATTTTTGGACTAAAATGGGATATTTATCGTATCCGATATATTTATTTCAAGATCGTACCATTATGAGATTTATGAAATTTGCTAATAAATATTTTGCGTTAGACACAAATTTATATATTTTTATAATGTTTTCATGTATTGCAATTTATATAATTGCTATATATATCATATCTGAAACATATGAAAAATGGATAATAAATAAAATTAAAAATTTAAAATTTGCTAAACAGATACAAGCTTATAGTAGAATATGATGGCACACACTATCATGGTATGCAAAGACAGAATGATTTGCCTACTGTTCAACAGGATCTTGAAAATGCATTAGAAAAATATTGCGGACAAAATCAAATTTATTATTGCGGTAGAACAGATGTTGGTGTTCATGCAATGGGTCAAGTTGTTCATTTTGATACAACATATGATAGAAGTAATATTAGTGTTATAAGGGGTATAAAATATCTATTATAGATGCAAAAAATTATTTGTGTTAAAAAAGATAGGGATATTATTATTTCATGATTTTTTCAATCATCATGTTTTAATAACAAAACCAACAACACAACCGTTAACAATATCTCTATCTACATTATATTTTGCAGATAAATTATTTGTAACATCTGACCAATCTGCAAAAGCAACATTTGTGCAACCGGTTGCTAAGCCTTTTGCGACTACATTTTTACCAGCAACAATATTGCCAGTATAAGGCATTCCATCATCAGCTTTTCTATCAAGTTTTTGACTAAACGACGAATCAAAACTTGCTAAAATATCATTTTGTGGCACGATTAATACATTAGATGTATCTGTTGAATTTATATTATTTGTTGAATTATCTCGAGCTATTAGCATTATTTTTCCTTTTGTTTGATCAAGATATCCACTCTCGTATGGATAAGATGGGGCGGTAGTGTTTATAGCACGAACATCCCACATTGACGATGTTGAACCAGGAACCAATGGATTGCTAATACCTAAATATGATTTTGTAAGCCAATCATAATTGCTATTTTGTTGAAAATCTAATAATGATTTGTTTTGATCGGTATATATTGCTTTTAGCCCAATTTGACAAATATCAATTGGATTAGTGCCACCTGTACATGCACTTCCGATCTCTGCTTTGTTAATATAGTTTGTTTTTAAAGAGGAACCAACAGCCGTATCATAAGGATGATTTGGTGTTGATGTATCTGAATACTTAAATGTTATATTTAGTCCACTTGGATGCTTGCGTATATAGCCAACTACATATTTTGTTTGGCCATCAATAGTTGTTGGCATGCTAAAACTATTAGTAGCATCAAAAGTCGCGCCCCAAAAATTATCTGTATAAAAAGTTGACGATGTGTTCATACATTTATTAATAATATTACCATTGGATGTGCATGCCGCTAAAAAAGGTTGCAGAGGATATGAAGTTGTTATCATCGCAAAACCGCCCTCATTACAATATTTTGCATTAGCAGGGCAAGAACTCATATAGGGTGCCACTAAAAATTGCGTTGCATTATTTCTATCTAATTTTTGAATGGCATTTGCAGTGTTTATTCCAAAAATTGAATTCATTTTGTTTGTTGCCAAAGAGCCTCTTGGTAAGCCAAATGCTTGCGGTTCTAATGCCATGAATTCATAAAACATACAGGTTCGTTTAGCATTTGAATCTATTTGATTTGTACCAAAGCCTGTATTTATAATTGGTGTTGTGAGCGGTGTTGCATAATCTGATTGTAGGTTAAAACATGCAGAAGGAACTTTAGAACTGATGCTTTTTGGTAATTGTTTATAGCTACAATCGCCAGCTATGCAATCAAATGTATTGCGAAAAATATCTGTTAATACTTGGACATCCCTAGCTTCATTGATTATCTTGTTTATTTTTGCAACCGTTATGAGTGTTCTTGAAATTATAAAAACAGATAAAAGCACAGCCAATATAACTATGACAACAGACATTTCAACTAATGAAAAGCCTTTTTTTTGATTATAAAACATAAAAAATATATTATAAAATAACTAACGCCAAGATCTTTTCAGGACAAACATAACAATAAATAAGCTTGTATTATTCTTATTAATTAAACCATATATTTGCCAAATGTCAATAGTATTATAAATAAAAAAATATTTCTTCTTGACAGTAAAATAATCTTGATTTTTTAAGACCTAAAAATAATATTTCGTATAATAAAAAAACTATTTTCAAATTATTTTTTGTTAATTTTATAAAAATATTAAAATGTTTAGATACAAACTTATAGTAGAATATGATGGCACGAACTATCATGGTATGCAAAGACAAAATGATTTACCAACTATTCAACAAGCTCTTGAAAATGCATTAGAAAAATATTGCGGACAAAATCAAATTTATTATTGCGGTAGAACAGATGTTGGTGTTCATGCAATGGGTCAAGTTGCTCATTTTGATACAACATATGATAGAAGTAATATTAGTATTATAAGGGGTATAAATTTTTATTTAAACAAAAATCAAATATCAATTATAGATGCACAAAAAGTTGATAATAATTTTCATAGTAGATTTAGCACAAAAAAACGATATTATATATATAAGATTATTAACAGAAATTCCAAACTGACTTTTATGTCAGATACTCATTTGCATTGTCGTCAAAAATTAAACATAATTGCTATGCAAAAAGCAGCAGATTATTTAGTTGGCCAACATGATTTTAGTTCGTTTAGAGGTAGCGGATGCACGGCGATTAGTCCACTAAAAACAATCGATTACATTAAAATATTTTATTTACAAAATGACGAAATTCACATAGAAATTTGTGCAAAATCATTTTTGTATAATATGGTTAGAAATATTGTTGGCAGCTTGCTTGAAGTTGGCACAGAAAAACAGCAACCAGATTGGATTCAAATGGTTTTAAATGCAAAAAATAGAGTAATTGCAGCTAAAACAGCTCCCGCCCATGGATTGTATTTTTATAAAGCCGAATATTAATAATTGTTTTAATTATAAGTATTATTTTACAAAAAATACAATTATAAATAAGATTATATATTATTGCGTTGACAATTATATTTTATAATTAATATATAATTAATATATAATTAATATATAATTAATATATAATTAATATATAATATTATGCAAACTGTTAGCGAGCTAATTCAAGAAAAAACTATTGAAGTTATTGGTGTTAATATAATTTCTCACTTTTATAAAATGACTATAACTTTAAAAAATAATTTTGATCATAAAGATCAGGGTCATTCCGATCATACAGATTGTCATAATGATAGTTCAAATTATAGCGACTGTTCTCATAGTGATGCTTGGAAGTAAAATGCTATATGAAAGATTTTACAACAGTATTATTATTATCATTAAAATCTGATAAGAAAAATTATTTACGGTTATTATTTTTTTTAATCATAATAACATCTTCTATTAAACTCTTTGTTCAGTATGCAAGTAATTATGCATCTGGTCAGTTTGTAGATGCTATGGTATCAAAATATATATCAAACATTATGTATTTTATGATTTTAAGTATTGCTGTTTGGATTTTATTTTCACTTTCTAGTGCAACAGCTATGTATTTAGAACAAAAAACTGAATTACAAATGAGATTTAATTTATATCATAATTTAGGAAGCGAAGTTTTGGATGATTCTAAATGTGAATTCTCTTGCCAAAAAATGAGCGGCGAATTAGCTACTTTTTCTACCTCTTTTATTAGATTATCTCAATATCTATTTGAATGTATTGTTTCTTTTCCAATGTTTATATTTGTATTATTTAATATAGGTGGATTTAAAATTATATTTCTGGCAATAGGTTATGCCATTTTTGGTCAAATAATTAGTGGATATATATCTATTTTTGTGCAAGAAAAATTTAATGTTGTCAGAAACGCAGAAAGTCATCTAAGAAGAATGTTGATTAAAGAATCCGATATAAACAATAATGAAAAAAAATTACCAGATATATTATTTGTAATATCACAAGAAAAATTATTATATAAATATCAGTGGTTTTTAGCACTTTTTAGAAATTCATTTAATGATATGAAAGGTTATGTGCCTTATATAATATTGTTAATACCCTATTTACAAGGACAAATAACCATTGGCGACACAACTAGGGCAATTGGTGCATTTAGATATGTTATGAAATCTATTGGTTTTGTAACTGATAATAGAATGAATTTTATACAACTAAATGTAAGTGTAAAAAGAATTATGGAATTAATTAATATTAAAAAAATATGAAACTAAAGGGACGTAAGGCAAAAAATTATGCAACTATAAATAAATTAAAATTAAATCTTGTTGACAATAATATCATATTATATTATATATTACATAATCTTACATAATCTTATGACAAACATTGATTACTTTATAGGCAACAAACAAGAATACAAGGGTTCAAATATATTTCACAGAATATTATCTGAAATTATCATAAAATATAATTCTGCATCATATAATGACTCATGCTATTGTGATGGCGGATATAATGATAATCATCATTCTGATTGTCATAGCGATTGTTATTCTGATAAAAGATAATATGATATATAAAATAATAAAATTATTAAGACCTGTTTTTAAATCAAACTACAAGTTGGTGTTGTTTTTTATATCTGTATTATTGATGCCGTTAATAACTGTTTATTTTAATTATAAATTAAATTTTTTTTCGCAAGTTGTGATAGATGTCTTGCAAAAAAAGAATTATAATGCTGCAATATCGTCAATTTCTATTGTATCAATCATATGTATTTGTTTTGCTATTTTTATAGCCGTTAGAAGATATTTAGAAGAAAAATTATCAATTATAGCAAGAGAAAAACTATATTTATATTATAATAAAGAAGCACTTGATGATGATAAATGTGAAATGTCATGTCAGAGAATGGATGCAAATTTAGCACAATTTCCATCATCTTTAATTAATCTTTTAACATTGTTTATTGAGATGCTGGTTTCTTTGCCAACTTTTTTGATTGTTTTGTATAAAATTGGAGGTAATTTTGCAATATTTTGCATAATTTGTTATGCTATTTTTGGAAATATTATTAGCAAAATATTATCAAAACCATTAATGATTATTGTTAATCAAAAAGATAATGTTGCCGCTCAATTTAGAAGAAATTTGATTGATCAAGCTAAGAAAAAAATAGAACATAGAATTTTACCAGACATATCAAGTGTTATAAAAGTATCCAATTCATTTAATAATTATTCCTTCTTTTTAGTGGCATTTCGCAACATCTTTGGATACATTAAATCTTATTTTCCTTATATATTTTTGCTAAATTTATACTTTAAAGAATTAATTACACTAGGCGAAATAACAAGATCTATCGGCGCATTTAGATATGTTATGCAAAGTTTGGCATTTTTTACCGACAATAGAATAAATATAGCGCAGTTGCATGTGACAGTCAATAGAATTAATGAATTAAGAAAATAGCATATGAGTTGTTGTAATAAAACTGAAAAAGGAATTGTTGATATATCAAAAATTTTTAAGCCAAAAATGGCACAAACAACAGGCTGTGGGTCTGGTAGCTTGCCAAGAATTGCATCTTTTTTATTAAGACCAATTGCTGATTTTTGCAATTTGGATTGTTCGTATTGTTATTATAAAACTCATAAAAAGACGGTTTCATGGGATAGCGATTTAACAATCAAAATAATGTATGATATTATCCGATATGTTAAAGAAACTCAATATTCCGTTAAATTATGTTGGCACGGTGGAGAGCCAATGCTAGCTGGTTTAGATTTTTATAAAGAAGCTGTTTATAGCACTAATATTTTTATACAAAAATACGATATACCAAAACACAGAATTCAACATACAATTCAAACAAATGCTACACTTATAAATCAAAAATGGTGCGATTTTTTTAAAGAAAATAACTTTGGTGTCGGCATTTCTTTCGATATTATAAAAGATGTGCAAAATAAGGAAAGATCTAATTCATATAAAAAAATTATTAAAGCGATTGAATTATTGCAAAATAATAATATATCTTTTGGCATAAATACTGTTTGCTCAGAAGCTTTATTATTACATAATCCAGAAGATATATTTAATCAAATTGTTCATTTAAAACTCAAAAATCTTGAGTTCAGTCAAATGTCCCAAAAAGATAGAGATAATGAAAAATACAATCAAATGTATGCAAAATTTATGATTGGTATGATTGATGTATATTTACAGTATAACAATAAAGATATATCTTTTAGATTTTTTGATAGTGCAATCAAGGAATTGCTTGCCAAACAAGGCTCTTTATGCACACACAATAAAAAACATTGTGGAAATTATCCAACCATTGATGCCTACGGGAATTTTCATTTTTGTGACAACTATGACGAAAAAGAATATTTAGTTAAAGATGTTGCGAGTTTAAAAAAAATATCACTTATTGAAGCGGTTCAAATTGAATCTTATCAACAAATTCGTGAAAATCCAAGACTTTATAGTGATGATTGTGATACTTGTGATGTTAGCGATTTATGTCAAGGTGGTTGCCCAGGAAATTTTGATCATAAGTTAAAGCATAATATTTTTTGTTCGGCATATAAGCAAATTTTTAGGCATATAAAAAATACAGTTGGCGAGACGGTTAATTATTTAAAAGAAAATGGCTAGATTTAGAATACTTTTTGTTTGCACAATCATTTTATACATTAATTATATCGCTAATTATGTCTGTGGAAAATTTACCGACTCGATGGTTGCAAAAAATTATGAACAAATAATATATTTTTTATGGTTTTGTATTTTTTGCTGGATTTTATCGCCAATTTTTTGTAATTTAAGGGATTATTTAATAAAAATGAACGAATTACAAAATCAAGATAATCAATTTAGATTAAAAGCTAGGTTTTGTGAAAGTTTTGCGTCTGTGATTGTATTTTGTTTTGTTTTATTTAAAATTTGTGGTTTTTCTATACTATTGCTAACATTTTTGTATTCATTTTTTACACAAATTATTGAATATTTTTTGCTAATAAAATTAGATAAAAGTAAAGAAAAATATGACTATAATACAATATATTTTAAATTTGAAAAACCAGTTTTAATTATAAAAGATATTTTTCAAAATTTAAAAGGATATGTTCCGTATTTTATTTTAATTGTGCCTTATTTACAAGACTTAATAACACTTGGTGACACAACAAAAAGCATTGTGGCATTTAAGTATGTTGCAAGGGGCTTATCATTTTTTGTTGATAACAGAAAGCAAATAAAAATAAAAAAATAGGTGCTATTTTCGTAATTTTGCGTATTTTTCGGGGGTCATATAAACTTCGTCGTGTTTTATGGCAACACGATTTGCATATAAAATTTTATCAACTATTTTGCCATAAATAACAGCACCCTGCCCTATTTTAAATAAAGATGGCAATACTCCATAATATTCAATTGTTATATCTGTTTTGTTATCCGTTATAACAAAAATATGCAATACTTCTCCTTTGTTTTCTTGCATTTTATAACTTTTAACAATTCCGCCAAGCCAAATATTTTTATCGCTTTTTGGTTGCAAAATTATATCAGTTGGAGTGTAAAAAAAAACCATATTTTTTTGTAATTGCCACACTAAAACTCCCCCCACAATAGCAATAATTATTGCCGAAAATACAGTAAAATAGATGCGATTTTTAACTGCTTTATGCATAAAATTTTATTCTTTAAATATCCAAAAAACAGATTCTTTTTTTGTATTTGTATTTTTTATAAATTACTTGTCAAATATTTTATAAACAAAAGTCAATACAAAATATTTTAGCATCTTGACTGTTAAAAAAATAGATTAATTATTATGTAAGTTAAGTAATATAAAATATATATGAAAAATCAATAATCGTAATGGAAGCAAAAAATTTGAACAAATATTAAAAGAATATATGGATACAATTCTAAATATTAAGCAATACAATGGCAAAACGGAGGCAGAATAAACCAATTAATTATTTTAAATCTAAATTTTAAATTTATGCAAAAAATTGATGAATTTTCTTATAATGAGCCAAAGTTATTTGCCTGTTATATTGGTGGTAAAATTGCTAATTGTAATATAGAAATGCACGACACAGTTTTTGTTGTTGCAAAAAATACACAAGAATTGATTGAAAATATTAAGCAAAAAGTTATTGCTTTTGAAAGTTTTCATATTGATTCTTGGGTTGTTTTGCAAAATGTAGACGGGCATGAAATTAGCTTAACGGACACAAAACAAACAACTGAAAACAAACTATTTTTTGTGAATTTAGGTAGCTATTTGGCAGGAAAATTTGGCGAAAATCATTTTATGCAATTTTGTGTTGCAAAAACTCGCTCAGAAGCAATTGAAGTTGCCAAAAAAATGGTCAAACCAAACGAAGAACTTGTTCATGGAGACAATATTTATAACCTTGACGACTGCATAAAACTTGATAAAATTGACCATTTATTTATCAACTTAATTGTTGCAGAACAACAAAATTTAGTTATTAATAATGGTTATTTTAAAATTTAAGTTAATCTTTCTTTTTAACATTATTATCTTCGTACATTTGAATAAAATAGCTAGTTTTATATCCAGAAAAACAAGCATCAGTTGCAAAATCTATTAACGAGCCAACAGGAAACCACAACAATATACTAATAACACACCATTTTGTATCGGAACTGTTCGCAGAAAATTTAAAACCTTTATCTATCGATGTATATTGATTTCTGTATCCTTCTTTTTCTAATCTAATATTTGGTTCATCAGATGTTAATAGTTCGATTTGCTGAGGCGTAACACCAACATCTTTGCCGTCAATATATATTTTGGCATTATGTATATATTGGAGTCTATCATTACTTTTTGTTTTTTGCTATTAAACATTGCCCCGCAAGAAGCCAACAAAATAAAGACAAAACAGTTGATAAAAAATTTAATAATCATTATTATATATATAAAACATATTATAATAAATACATAATCTATATAATATATATTACAACTATTTTTTTTATTAATAATACCTTAACAAATAGAATGTTAATGATAATATAACCGTTTAGATATAAATATTTTAGCATCTTGACTGTTAAAAAAATAGATTAATTGTTATGTAAGTTAAGTTGTTTTTTGCAGTGGGGTTTCAGTTATTTAAAAAGCGATATAAAAATTATAGTGTAGATCAGGCTGAGTTTTCTATGTCAAATTTTTTGCCATACTTGTGTCATTATAACGAAAATACGGTTATTACAAAAGATGGATCGTTAATGACGACTCTTAAAATTGATGGCTTTGCATTTGAAACCGCCGATGATGATATGCTTGAATCTCGAAAACAAAATAGAAATAACTTGCTAAAAGGAATGGCATCTGCTTCTGTTGGGGTTTATTTTCATACAATCCGTCGCAAACATACGGCATATCCAGAAGGTGAATTTGATAATTATTTTCCAAAATTTTTAAATGATCAATGGAGACAAAAACATAACCCAGATCATGTTTTTATTAATGAACATTATGTGACAATTGTGAGAAAAGCTAGCGGATCTGTTGCTGGACTTTCTGATAAAATAAATAAATTATTAAACGGCGGACAAGGAGACGAGCAAGATCAGGCTTTTATGACAGCTTATAACGAGCTTAACGAAATGAGAGACAGACTTGTTAATGGATTTTTTAATTATAGAGTAAAGGTTCTTGGTGTTGTGCAATCACCCAGTGGAAATTTTTGTGAATTATTAGAGTTTTTAGGAATTTTGGTGAATGGTGGATATAAACAAAAAATGTTGGTTCCTCGTATAACCATAGATAAATACTTACCAATAAACAAACCTTACATTGGTAGCGGTGTTATTGAAATTATAGGACCAGGTTATCATAAATTTGCCGGAATGGTTAGTGTAAAAGAATATCGCCCAGCTACTTTTGCAGGAATATTAGATAATTTTTTGCAATTACCATTTGAATTTATAATTACTCAAACCTATTCGTTTAGCGATAGAATGACCGCAATAGGAAAAATGCAGTTGCAACAAAGGCGATTAGTTCAATCAGAAGATGTTGCTGTTTCACAGGTTTACGAAATTAATGCCGCTTTAGATGCCGCAATGAGTGGTGCATTTGCATTTGGCGATCATCATATTAGTATTATGTGCTTGAGTGACACAGAAAAAGGAATAGACAGCAATTTATCTCAGGCAATTGTTGAGTTTTCTAGCGTTGGTATAGCAGCTGTTCGTGAAAAAATGAACATGGATGCAGCTTATTGGGCACAATTACCATGTAATTTTGATTTTGTTGTTAGAAAATCGATTATAAATACACTTAATTTAGCATCTTTTGCATCGCTTCATAATTATCCAGCAGGTAAGGCGGCGGCAAATCATTGGGGACCAGCGGTTACCGTTTTGAATACAACATCTGGAACGCCATATTTTTTCAATTTTCATGTGCGAGATGTAGGGCATACAATGATTATTGGGCCAACGGGAGCTGGTAAAACAGTATTGCTAAACTTTTTATGTGCACAAGCACAAAAGTTTAACCCAAGAACATTCTTTTTTGATAAAGATCGTGGTGCTGAGATATTTATTAGATCGATAAATGGAGAATATATGATTATAGACCCAGGTAAACAATCTGGTTTTAATCCATTGCAACTGCCAGATACAAGTGATAATCGTAATTTTTTAGTTGAATGGTTTAAAGTTCTTTTAACATCAAATGGAGAAACGATGACGGCAGACGATATTATTAAAATAAATACAGCGGTTGATGGTAATTATAGATTGCAACAAGATGAAAGAACAATGGTAAATTTAGCACCATTTTTTGGGTTAGAAACTCCTGGCGGACTAGCTTCTCGTTTAAAAATTTGGTATGGAAATGGTGCAAAAGCAAGGATTTTTGATAACCCAAAAGATTTATTAAATTTTAATAAATCTAGATCTTTTGGTTTTGAAATGGCAGAAATTTTAAAAGATAAAGTTGTTTTAGCTCCAGTTTTATTGTATATCTTTCAACGAATTACAGCCTCGCTTGACGGAACCCCAACAATGGTAGTTTTGGATGAAGCATGGGCATTGATTGATAATCCTGTTTTTGGACCAAAAATAAAAGACTGGCTAAAAGTAATGAGAAAATTAAATGCATTTGTTGTTTTTGCAACACAATCAGTAGAAGATGCGGCAAAAAGTGCAATATCAGATACATTAGTTCAGCAAACAGCAACTCAAATTTATCTACCAAATTTAAAAGCAACAATAGTATATCGTGATGTTTTTATGCTTACGGAGCGAGAGCTTGCGTTGGTTAAAAATACCGATCCATCTAGTAGATATTTTTTGGTTAAACAAGATGCAAACGGGGTAATTGCTCGTATCGATCTTGGCGGTATGACTGATGCCGTAAATATACTTTCTGGTCGTGCTGAAACAGTTCGTCTTCTTGATAAAATTAGAGCTAGAGTTGGCGATGATCCGCTGCAATGGATACCAATTTTTTGGCGTGAGGTTAGGGAATTGTAATTTTTTATCAAAACCCCACCTGATTGCTTCGCAACCTATCCTCCCCCTTCAACTGGGATGTAAAAAGCATAAGCCTCACCAAAAAGGGGAGGAAGTTGAGTGCATATGAAACAGTTGGGTTATTTAAATATTTATCAAACCAACAAAATCATCAAACGACATAACAACATTTTTTTGCTCGCCAAATTTTCGCCCCGCAACTGTGTTTTCGGCAATTTCTTTATCGCCCAGAACGATTACAAACGGTATTTTTTGCAACGAATGATTACGAATTTTATTACTGCGGATTTCTTCTGTTATATTCTTCATCCGCTAGTTCTTTAATCTTTTTTATAACATTAAATATCATTTGTTTTCTATTTTTTATCTTAAATTCTATATTTTTCTTTGTTTCTTCATCTTTTTCATTATTATAACCTGATTCATCTTTTATTCCCCTTTCTATTGGGTAGAATGGGTCAGCAGATGAATAACAAGTACCTAATTTTTTATTTTTATCATCAAGCCAATATTCAAAATAGTCAACAGTTGCATTATCTAATTTTTGTTCAATAAACAAATTATAATAACATTTTAAAAAAAAGCTATTATCAAATTTCTCCCAAGCTTTTTTGACGATTATTTTATTGTTTAAAAACGGATCAGTCTCAACATCATTAACGAAAAAAGTGCTTTGAAATGTCTTATAATTTTTATCCATAAATGCTATTATTTTTTCAATATCGCTAAACTGAATAGACTTTCCAAGGGCACAAAATACTAAAATAAAAAGCTCTTCATCGCAAGCGATATATAAATCGATTTCTTCTGTTATCAAGTGTGAAAAAATATCACAAAAAGACAAAGAATTAAAATTTAATATAATTTGATCCGCTTGCAATGTGCTATTTTTGTTGTTTTTTAAAAAATCATTTGCTAATTTAACAATATTTTCTTCATAAATATAGTTTAAATTTCTTTGTTCTGCCTTCCTTTCATTGCTTTCTTTCATTGCATCATCAATTTTTTTTGATATGTCATAAATTATGCTAACAGATTTATTTAAAATATTATCCTTAAAAACAGATTCAAAATTAAATTTTTCAAAATGAACTTTTTGTAAATATTGAGTAAAATAATTATACCTATATTGATAATCTATTTTTTCTGAACTTAAAAACTCCTTTAAAAGTGAACTAATTTGACATGAATTTTTGTTTGTTACCTCAATATGCCAGCTGATTAACTTTTTTGTTATGTCTATAAATGCTTGGTTATTTTCATTTATCGTCATTATAGATTCTTTAATCTCTCTATCAAATTTAACGGTATCCTGATAATCCTTATTATGTCGTGTTATAACATCAGCATTACTTCTTTTTTCATATTGCTTTAATTCTTTTTCAACAATATGCAAATTATCTAAAATTAACTTAAAATCACTTTCTGAGGTTTGGGCAATTATATATAACAAAGTTTTCCAAAGTACATAAAATTGAAAAGATAACAATATAGCAAGGCAACACTTATTATCAAAACCCTTGGCAAAAATTGTTGCCACAATCATTAA
>CAMCQG010000021.1 GCA_945876965.1 Rickettsia typhi | reverse complement strand
AACATAATCGCTGGGCAAAATATCGGCGATAGCACCACCGGAAAGGGTTGCACAACTATGACAGCATCTTTTAGTGCAATGACTGCCACCGATTTGACTGCAAATTATAATAAAACTACAAATTTGGCAAACGGATGTGTTGTTGCCGCTGTTATTAATGGTTAGGTTTTAATTATCCCGTTCGGTACATTAAAACGGAGAATCATCTTCTGCAATATCTCCCCCAAATTGCGGGGCATTTTTTTGCAATTGAGCCGCAGTTTCATCATCGATTATACGCTTTGGATTTGATAATGCTGGTTTATCTGCCTCGATATAATTGCGACTAATTTGTTGCCTATCATAGAATTTTGTTTTTTCTTTTTCAAAACTTAAGCTTACACTGCCAATTGGACCATTACGATTCTTTGCAATGATAACCTCGGCAAGATTTTGTATCCCTTGATATTTTGCAAACCATTCTCCGTGTTTTACTTTTAATTCGCCCCATTTAGCTAAGCGTTTGCTAAATTCTTCTTGAGTTTCTTGTGGCTGGCGGACTGGCGGACTATGTTCTGCCCTATCTGGCTCTGCCCGTTCCATATAATAAGCCTCACGATATAAAAACATAACAATATCAGCATCTTGCTCAATTGCTCCCGATTCACGAAGATCAGAAAGTTGCGGTTTTTTATCTTCTCTCGATTCAACTCCACGAGACAACTGGGACAATGCTATAACTGGAATTCCAAGCTCTTTTGCAATCGATTTTAAACCTTGTGTTACCTCTGATATTTCAAGTGTTCTATTGACATTACTGCCTGATGATGTACCCCTAACTAACTGCAAATAATCAACCATTACCATATCGATGTTATGTTTGCGTTTTAATCTTCTAACACGAGAATAAAGCGTTGAAATACTAATTGCCGCAGAATCATCTATAAATAAAGGTAAATCTTTAATTTCTAGCACAGAATCTCGAATAACATTAAAATCGTAATCAGAAACAGACATACCTTTCTTTTTTTCTTCCATATATCTACCAGTATCCAAAATACGAGAATTTTGATCAGCATGTATGGCAATTGTTCGGGTTGCTATTTGTTCGGCTGACATTTCAAGCGAAAAAAGTGCAACTCCACCACCCTTACCTTCGCTTAGTTTTTGTTTGGCAATATTATAGGCAATATTTACCGCAAAAGCTGTTTTTCCCATCGAGGGTCTTGCCGCTAAAATTACCAAATCAGATTTTTTAAATCCCCCTAAAAGCTTATCTAAATCGCTAAAACCACATGATACCCCCGTTATTGGGCGATCATTTTTTCGTGCTTCATCAAAACGCTTTAAAATTCCATCACTTAATCCGTCAAAATTTATAATTCCACCTCGCTCATTTTGCATCGATAAATTATATATTTTTGATTCCGCCAAAGAAACAGCTTTTTGCACCTCTAAAAATGTAGATTTATTACCGTCTTCAACTATTTCTTGCCCAACATTAACCAATTTGCGTTTTAGCCACAACGAATACACCAATTCTCCTCGCCCACGAATCGTTGAATAAGACAATGTTTGTTGCATTTTTATTAAATATTCTTTGCCTCCAACTTGCACAAAGTCATCGCTATTTGCCAACTGAGATGCAATGCTCAAAACATCTGCTGGGTGCTTTTTATTTATTAAATATTTTATTGTTGTAAAAATCTCCCCATGCACCGTTAAATAAAAATATTCCGGCAAAACATAATCAACACTTTCAATCCTATTATTATCTTGAATTAGCATTCCAAGCAATTCAACCTCAGCTTCTAAGCTATATAAATCATTGGTAGATACAGTGTTATTCATTGTTTTTATAATAATTTTATGTAACAATGCAAATATGCTTTTTTTATTGCAAGATAAAAAAAATTTATTGGATAAATGGCAATAAAAAACCCCACCGTTTTACATTTGTTCAACTTGCATCACTTTTTGTGGAGGCTTATGTGCTTACCTCCCCATTGAATGGGAGGATAGGTTGCAAAGCAATCAGGTGGGGTTGTACTAATTTTTAACCAAAAAATCCTTTTGAATCAAGCCTTGTGTGCTAATTGCCATCGAAAGGCTCATTATGGCAATAATTCCGAAATTGATTTCAAAATTAAATCACTCAATTAAGTTTATCATTATAATAAATTTAAGAAATAATGGGTTTAAATCCCTTGTTATAATAACCCCACCTAATTCGCATTCGCTCATTTATCCTCCCCTTAAAAAGGGAGGCTTATGTGCTTACCTCCCCATTGAAGGGGAGGATAGGTTGCGAAGCAATCAGGTGGGGTTGCCCTAATTTTTAACCAAAAAATCCTTTTGAATCAAGCGTTTTGTTCCATCGTCAAACATAACATCAACATAATGTGCAATAAAGCCAACAACCTTGCCTTGCCCAAATTTTTCGTGTTTCACAATATCGTCTTTGTGCAAAGTGTGGTGCGGGCGGGTTGGCTCGTTGGCTGATTGCGGAACTACATATTCGTCGGTTTTTTTAGCAAAATTGGGTAGTCTTTCAACTTTTGGCGACGAAGGCTGATATGAATTTGATCTTGCTGAGCTGTATGTAAATTTGCCAGATTTTGAACTCAACAATTTAATAACATCTGTACTTTTAAGTTTTTTTACCATTTCGTCGATAAATCTCGACCTGATTGACGCCTGATATCTACCAAAAACAAAACGGCTATCGGCATAAAAAATGTTTAATTCTTTGCGAGCACGGGTAATCGCAACATATGCAAGGCGGCGTTCTTCTTCTAAGCCTGCATCTCCGGTTTCTTCAATCGATCTGCCACTCGGGAATACCCCTTCTTCCCACCCGGGTAAAAAAACCACATTATATTCCAAGCCTTTTGAGCCGTGCATAGTCAAAATATTTATAGCATTTAAATCTTCGGTGCTATCTTTTGCACCAAAAAGTGCAACATGCTCTAAAAATTCTTCAATATTGTTAAAACCCGCCAACGCACTTATCAATTCTTTAACATTTTCAACACGAGATTGGTCATCTGGGTCTTCTGTTTTTAACATCGTTAAATATCCAGATTGATTCACCACAACATCTGCCAGCTCCGAAAGGCTACAACGATCTTCTAACGCACACGATCTCCAATATTTTAGCTGATCCACAAAAGTTCTCACTTCTGCTGCGATTTTTGGCCCAAAACCTTGTTCGTTACACATTTTTTGCATCGCTTCTGTCAATCCAATATAATTATTATCGGCAACCGCAAAAATACTTGCCAAAGTTTTGTCGCCAATTCCTCGTTTTGGTAAATTTATAATTCGCTCAAATGCCAAACGATCTTGCCCCGAAAAAATAAATCTTAAATAGGCAACAATATCTTTAATTTCTCGTTTATCATAAAATTTTACCCCATCAACAACTCGATATGGCATGTTATTCCTCATCAACATTTCTTCGATTGATCTAATTTGAAACGATGCTCTAACTAAAATTGCCATGTTGTTGTAATCCTCACCACAATCGCCATAATATTGCATTCGGTTGCAAATTTCTTGTCCCTCTTGGTTGTTATCTTGAACATGAACGATATTTATACTCTCGCCGTTTCCTGCCTCAGAAAATAAAGTTTTGCCATACCTAGATTTATTGTTAGAAATTACGCTGGTTGCAACACTTAAAATATTATTTGTCGACCGATAATTTTGCTCCAATCTAATAATTTTTGCACCTAAATAATCTTTGCCAAAATTCAAAATATTCTCAACATTTGCACCTCTCCAACTATAAATTGACTGATCCTCGTCGCCAACGCAGCAAATATTAAAATATTTAGTTGCCAGCATTTTTAAAAGCAAATGTTGACTATGCCCCGTATCTTGATATTCATCAACCAAAATATGGGTAAAACGATCTTGAATGTCTGATAAAATCTGTGGATTATTTTTGAACAACTGAATTGTTAGCATTATCAAATCATCAAAATCTAACAAATTATAATCTTTTAATTTTTTTTGATATTTTTTATAAATTCCAAGCACATCAAGGTCTTTATACTTTACCCCCGCCACTTTATTTTCATCTTTTTCGGTAATACACTTTTCTTTTAAACTAGAAATCAAAAATGAAATCAATTTAACAGGATACCTTTTTTCATCAATGTTCAGCTCAACAATTACCTGCTTATAAAGCTTATTTCTGTCTGCCTCATCAATAATTGCAAAATTTGGCTCCAAATCAATCGCCGCAGCATGCATCCGCAACAATCTCACCCCAATTGAGTGAAATGTTCCAATCCACATTCCACCTAAATATCCAACCATTCCCTCAATTCTCTCGCGCATTTCTTTTGCCGCTTTGTTGGTAAATGTCACCGCCAAAATGTTGTCTGCTTGTGCCGTCCCCGTGGCAATCAAGTTTGCAATTCTGGTTGTTAAGACCTTGGTTTTACCTGTCCCTGCCCCTGCCAAAACCAGCACTGGACCTTCCAAGGTTTGTATTGCATCAAGTTGCGATGGGTTTAGCCCGTTTAGTAAATTTTGGTTTATTTCGTTCATAATTATTTATCAAATAAAAGACATGGATTTATTTTGAATTGTAGCATTTGGGCAGTTTTTCTTCCACCGTCGCCACCTTTTCTTTGAATTGTAATATTGGCAATTTTGATGCTACCTTGTTTTGTTATCTCAACATTTCCGTTACCAAACAAATTTAAACAAAAATTCATCGGTTTTAAAGACCATTTTATTTCTTGTTCTTTTATTTTTAAAATAACAAGCATCCATTCGGCAGCAAATTGACCTCTTCCTTTTAGAATATCAGAAACTATCAACGATTGATGCATTTTTATAAACTCAATAACAAGATTTTGTTCTATTTTTGTAAATTCATTCATAAACATCCTTCTGCTGTCTTTTGGGTTATCAATATAGGGTAATAATTCTCCTGTGAAATATTTAAGAATTTTTGTTGTTTCATTTGGAATATTCCATAATTCAAGATATTTATCAATCCATCTTTTATCAATTTGATTAAATCCAGCAGGATTTGAAACCAGCTTTACTTGTAAATTTTGAACATCAAGTAATTTTTTCAATTTTATTTCAATATTAATTTGCACCTGAATATCAGATTTAAAGCTTCCTTTAATTTTACTGGCCTTAACAAGCTCAATGTCATTAAGATTGTAATTCATAGCTTTTAACCATTCTTTTGCCATACAATCATTTTGCCAATTATTGAATTTATCAACAACATCGTTTTCATTTGCAAATCCATTTTTGGCGGTTTTAGAGCCTAATTTTACTAAATCTTTCATTTTAAATAATCTAAAATATTTTTTCCTATTGCCTGCATTACATTTACCGTCATACAATTTCCTGCCTGAGCCAAAATATTCGTTTGTGTAAATTTTTCTTGTGCCATTTTTGCTCTTTCTATATCAAAACCTTGCAATAAAAGAGCTTCCATTCCGCTTAATTTTCTAATTTTTCCGTTTTTAATATATAAAATACCTTGCCTACCAGTTCTTAGGGTTGGAATTTTATTGTAATATAACCTTAAATCGCTTTGCCTTGTGTCTATCACCAAATAATTTTGTTTTAATAAAAAATCAAGATTATATTTATTTTTATTATATTTGTTCGTTAAATATTTTAAAAATGTATTATATGATAAATCTTTTAAAATAAATTTCTCATCACCATCTATTAAAAAATCTTTTAAATCTGTATCATAATTTTGTATTTCTGGAAAATTAAAAGATTTATCATATAAATCATTTCTAATACCAACAAAATAAACCCTTTCTCGTGCCTGCGGAATTCCAAATTCGGTACTCTCAAAAACACGATAAGAAATTTGATAACCACAATTTTTTAATAATAAGATTATTTCTTGCAAATTTTTACCACCATTAATATTTATTAAACCCTTTACATTTTCAAGTAAAAATGCCTTTGGTTGCTTTGTTTTTATTATTTTAGATAATCCATAAATAATCTGCCCTCTCTCATCTTCAAAACCCTTTCTTTTGCCAACGATTGAAAAAGCTTGACAAGGGAATCCGGCAAGTAAAATATCAAAGTTTTCTAAATTTTGTGGCGTAATTCTCATCAAATCACCATAATTTTTATATTTATTTCCGTGCAATAATCTATATGTTTCTTCTGCTTTTTTATCTATCTCGCTATATCCAGCACAATCAAGACCTAAATTTTTAAATGCCAAATGTGCAGAGCCAATTCCAGCACAAAAATCAAAAAAAGTGTTGCATTCTGTTTTGTTTGCTTTTGAAACATTAAAATCTTCAAACAATGTATTCATAGAAATATGGCCGCTAAAATATTATCTGCTTGTGCCGTTCCCGTGGCAATAAGTTTTGCAATTCTGGTTGTTAGCACCTTGGTTTTACCCGTCCCTGCTCCCGCCAAAACCAGCACTGGCCCTTCAAGAGTTTGTATTGCATCAAGTTGCGATGGGTTTAGTCCGTTTAACAAATTTTGGTTTATTTCGTGCATAACTTTACTTTTTGATAACATTATTATTGACATTAAAAAATCAATAATTTATTAATCAACTAAATAAATTTTTGCATTAGTGAATCTAAATATTAAAAAAAACTTTATAGAAAGACAGCTAAAACACATTAGGCTTGTTCAGGATTATATGTTTTTTTTAGAAATGAATAGAGGAAAATTACCATTTTCTATTGATGAATTTACTTTAATTGAAAGGTCTTTTTTTCATGATACAACCAAATTTAGCAAACAGTTTGTTGGCAGATATTTAACAATTGCAGAATATAAAGAGAATGAAAAAAATAATATTTCAAATGAACATATTGATCATAATGTATTATTTGATTGCACAAAAGAATATTACAAAGCTGAGCCTCATCATATGGAGCATCACTATAAAAATGGAACCTTACCTTCCAACCTTGATATATGTGAAAATGCTGTGATATTGCGGCAAATTCAGATAGAAATGATAGAGATGATTATGTTGAATGGTTTTTGAATAAAGCATCTTTAAATTGTGATTTCTACAAAGAAAAAAGGAGTGATTTTGTTATAATACTTGAATTACTAATGCAAAATAAAATATTAAATATCTATAATAGAGAAACATTTGAATCTGGTGACACAATTTATTATAAATAATTATGAACACAAAAAGCACAAACATAATACCAAACAAAGTTCATCATATTTGGCTTGGTAGGCCAATTAAGCAAGAATATTTACAAAATATAATTTCTTTTGCTAACATAAATAAAAATCACATAACAACGGTATACACAGATAATATGGATCAGATGAAAATTAGCTTAAATAATATCAACAATATTTGCATTAAATCTGTTGAGGATGTATTTGCCGATGCAAAGAAAGATAGTTTTTTAAATAAGAAAAATTTACCGATTTTAAATGGTAGCAAGCTGGGTTTTGAGGGGGGTAAGTTTTGCAACAATTTTTGAAACAGAATTTCAAAGATTAAAACCAAAATTTAAAAATGATATTCCTGAATATGCTCAACTTAGTGATATTTTACGCCTAACAATATTATATTTATATGGTGGTACATATATTGATTGTGATTTTATAATTAAAGAAGATAAATCTTTGCCATTAGATTTTGAACAAAAAGAATCTGGGCTGATTATACCACTTAACAACGCCATTATATCTACATATCAAAAAAACAGTGAACTAGAAAAGGTAATAATGAATATAACAAATCCTTTTAATTTATATACCAATTTTAATATAGATACAAAAAATGAAATTAAACACAATCTATATAAATCGTATATTAATGCAAAAAAATTATTACAAAATAATAATTTAAAATATCGAGAAATAGACAATCTTAATGATATAGAAATAACAAATAGCAAAGAATTTAGAGATTTTACAAGCTACAAAATCAATAAATATAATTTATCTAAATCACAGCTGGCTTATATAAAAAATAATTTTTCATTTAATATTAAAAACGATAATGAATATTATATTTTTCAAAACCCCAATAGCTCTATTTATAATAAAGATGAACATTATTTGATGAATAATAATACAAAAAAAACATTAGAAATCAATGATTTTACAAACTATTTAAGCTCCAATAATACATTTCATAGCTGTATTTTAGATAAAGATAGTCTTAAAAATACATACAAAGAAATTGCTAATTTTTATAAAGATTCTATTATTAAAGATAACAAAATATACATTAAATCTCCAAAAAATTATAATAGCAAATTTGATTTTGTTGAATTAGGTGAATATATCGAAAGTATGAAAAAAGTAATATATATGATAATCATTTTAATCAAAACAATAACTCACTATCAAAAACAAGATCCATTGTTGCAATGACTGGCCCTGGAATATACAGAACTAATTGTAAAATTTTAGATACACCAAAAGAATTTTTTCATATTGATGCACCTGGTGTTCCCAGTGGTATAGACTGGAGAAATCCAGCAAATATTAAAAATTTAAAAACAAAAGATTCCAACGATTTAAATGATAAGAAAAAAGAGAGAAGAAAATCGTTTAATTTATGAATATCTCAGCTAAAATGTTGTCTGCTGAGGCAGTTCCCGTGGCAATCAGGTTTGCAATTCTGGTTGTTAGCACCTTGGTTTTACCCGTCCCCGCACCTGCCAAAACCAGCACTGGTCCTTCAAGAGTTTGTATTGCATCAAGCTGCGATGGGTTTAGCCCGTTTAGTAGGTTTTGGTTTATTTCGCTCACACCTATAATCTTAGAATTTTATTAATATTTCTATGAAACCTGCATATCAAATTTATTTTGCCTTATTTTTGTTGCAAAATTTTTATCCATAATGCAAAAAATATTTAATCTATTTTGTATTAAATTAGTAATGCTTATAAAAATCAATCAATAAAACATTATAAAAAATATTTTACATATAAAATTATTTTATTGTTTTTTAATATAATATTGTATATTATTATAATTAATTTTTAATTTTTATTTAATATGAAGACTTCAATACTTAGCACGGCCGCTATATTGGTTCTTGCAACACTTGGCGCTTGTTCTTTTCCAAAAAGCTCAGACTATTATACGACAGGCTTTATTAATGACACAAAAGAATCAAGTATGATAGCTTTTGATGATGGGCAAAATTCTAAAACAGGTAAAGCCTGCACTACAAACTACCTTGGTTTATATACAACTGGAGATAGTTCTGTCGGCACTGCTTCTAAAAATGGTGGTATTACAAAAGTAAACTATGTTGACAAATCTATATTTAGTATAGATATGTTATATGCTAAAGTTTGCACTATAGTAACAGGTCACTAAAAAATGTTTGTGTGGCGGTTAATCTGCCACACTTTTTATAAATAAAAAATAAATTTCGATGACTATAAATAATGTTATTTTACCAAAACAAGCAACAAAAAACACGCTATCTTTAATTTGGCATTTTATCAAAAAAAGACCATTTTTATTCTTAACATATCAACTTTTTGCATTTGGAACAGCAATAGATTTAATAATTTGGCCTCTTTTTATTGCCCATATAACTCAAATTTTATACGACATAGAAAAAATGAAAGAAAATGCATTTGCATTATGTCAAAATGCAATAATGTTTTATGGAATAATTCTACTTATATCACACTTATTAACTCGTGCAAAAGCATATTTTTTGGCAAATTTTGTAGTGCCAAAGCTAGAATATGACATAAGTAGTACAATGATGGAATATACTTTAAACCGCACTCATTCTTTTTTTATAAACACAAACGCAACTGAATTAGTTAGCAGAATAGAAATGTTATCATTTAATTGCACCACATTAATTGAAAATTTTGTTGGAACATTAATGCCAAATTTATTTGCTACAATTTGGATAGCATTTGGTTTATTTTTTTATCATTGGAGTCTTGGTGTTTGTATGGTTACGGCAGTTGCTATACATTTATCTATTTTGGTTTTTTATACAAAAAAAACATCAAACATAATGAATACTAATTCAACAGCTTACAATACATTGATTGCTAAAATGTCGGATACAATGTATAATGTGCAAACTGTAAAATCGTTTACAAACAAAGCCACAGAATTAAAATTATTAAAAATATTCTTTGGTAGATACATGAATACACATGTAAAATCGCTTATGTTCACAGAAAGAATGAACTGGGGCTTTGCTATCACTCATTTGTTGTTTACTGGTGTAATATTTATATTTTTATTAATAAAATTATTTTCAATTGGCAGTATAAGTGCAGACGATGTAAATTATGCACTTTATGTGGTTGTAACAAGTTTGCTGTATTCTATTTGGATGTTTAGTGATGCTTTACCAAGATTATTTGTTGAAACTGGATTTTGTGATGAAACCTTAAAAGTTTTATGCCATGATGAACAATTTGAGCGAACTAGCGTAGAAAATATTATATTTAAAACTGGAAATATTGAATTTAAAAATATTGATTTTGGCTATGAAGAATCTAATTTATTATTTAATAATTTTAGTTTAAACATAAAAAACAATGAAAAAATAGGATTGGTTGGATTATCTGGTTCCGGCAAAACTACTCTTATAAATTTAATTGCAGCAAATTTTAATGTTAATAGTGGTCAAATAATAATTGATGGATACGATATTTCAACATTATCACAAGATTCTGTCAGAAAAAATATTGCTACAATTCCCCAAGACCCAATGCTTTTTAACCGCAGTATTTTAGATAACATCAAATATGGCGATACAAGTGCATCATTTAGCGATGTTGTTGAGGCTGCAAAATTAGCATATGCTGATGATTTTATTCTAGATTTAGATAATGGCTATCACACAATTGTTGCCGATAGAGGTGCCAGACTTTCAGGCGGACAAAGACAAAGAATTGCAATTGCTAGGGCGATACTTAAAAATTCCCCAATTCTTATTTTAGACGAAGCAACATCTGCATTGGATAAAGAAACAGAAAAACTAATCCAAGATAGTTTGCAAAATTTAATGAAAAATAAAACAGCAATAGTTGTTGCTCATAAACTTGAAACTATAACAAAAATGGATCGTATTTTAGTTTTTGATGCAGGTCAAATTGTTGAAGAAGGAACGCATCAATCGTTACTTAAAGACAAAAACTCATATTATAGTAAAATGTGGAATATTGGCAAAGAAGTTGCTTGCGAAACATTAATTGCTTAAATAATGAAAAAATGTATTACAATTGGCAATCCAGTTATTCAATCAAAAGGCCCTACAATAAAAACTTTTGCCTGCGAATTGCTTGGCATTGCTGATGAATATTGTTTTGAGGTATATCAAACTGATTTGAGCAAAAATGGAGAAATAGACAAATTAAAACAATTTATTTTGCAAAATAATGTTGTTGGAATGTCGGTTACAATGCCAAATAAAACAAGTGTAATACAAATGTGCGATTTTGTAGATGATGCTGCAAAATTTATGAATGCTGTCAATACCGTTGCTATTCGTGATGGCAAATTATATGGATATAATACAGATTGTATTGGAATTGTTGAAGCAATTATAAATACGACCAACTTAGATGATAAAAAAATAGCTATTTTAGGCAGCGGAGGCACAACTTCTGCCGCACTTTATGGTTTTACACAAATAACAAAAAATATTACTATTTTTAATAGAACTGTTAGCAAAGCAATGGTTTTGGCTCAAAAATTTGGTGTTAAATACGACGATATTATAAATATAAATGTTAGCGATTTTGACATTATTATCAACACAACAAGTGTGGGATTTGGCAACACAACTGATAGCCCAATTAATACCGATAAAATCAGCACTAAACACATAGTTTTTGATGCTATTTATAAGCCAACAAAAACTAAACTTTTATCAGATGCCGAACGCAATGGTGCGCAAATTATTTATGGTATGGATATGTTGTTATATGGCACAATCCCGCAAATAAAATATTATACAGACCATCAATTATCTGCCGAACAAATAACGCAAATTAAAAATTTTATATTATCATAGCTTTTTTGTTAAAACAACTAAGAATCAAAAATTAAATTTTATTTATATGAACAACAATCCTCAAATAATTCCAACCGAAATAAATAAAAATCAATTCGGACTATATAGATATAAAATATGTATACCATCTTTAAACATAACAACCGTGAGCAATATAAACATTAATAATTTAACAACAGAAGAGATATTGTGTCAATAAACCTCAAGCGATATATTGCTTGGCATAAGAAAAGATAACAATACAATATACATATCTGCCAATAATACAGAAAATAATAATATAGATTTTTTTAACATAGAAATAAATCATTTGAATAAGCTTGCTTCGCAATTGCGTTATACAGCTCATACCCCACCTAATTCAGGAGGGAATAGTCCTGTTTTTTAAACAATACAATAATAGTTTTATTGGATATATTTATGAGCTAATCAATTGTTAGCTGTGAAATATATTTATTCATTCGTTTGTCTACAAAATTTGATAATGCAGAATCGAGAGATTTATGCAAAAGAATAATTTCTTCTCTATCAATTGAGCTTCTAAGAGAATTTTCAAGTGCCTGAATACAATCCTCAATCATATCTTTTTCGGTGATATCAAGCAAATCTCCGTCTTTTAAAATTGCATCTTTTGCTATAAAAAGCAACTGTTCGGAATCAATTTTTGTTTCTATCAATAAACGCTTAACAATATCTTCTTTTGCATTGTTAATTGAATCATATAGCATATTTTTCATATTTTCAATATCTATACCAAATGTAGGTTTTATCTCAATTTGTTGCTCTTTTTGTGTGTCTTTATTAAGCGCAGTAACCGTTAAAATTCCATCGCTATCTATTCTAAAATTAACCAAAATTTTTGCCATTCCCGCAACCGCAGGTTCAATTTGACGAATCAATAATTTGCCAAGCGACCTACAATCTTGTGCCAACTCTCGTTCTCCCTGCACTATATTCAAATCTATTCCTGTTTGGTTATTTTTAAAAGTAGTGAACTCCTGCGAGACAGAAATTGGAATTGCACTGTTGCGATGAATAATTTTTTCTACTATTCCGCCCATCATTTCAACACCAATCGAAAGCGGAACAACATCAATCAAAATATCGTCACCATGCACACCATTAAGACCGCTTGCCTTTATTGCCGCCCCCAAAGCAATGATTGTATCAGGATTTAAATCCTCAAAAATATCAACTTTTATTTGATTTTTTAGCATATATTTAATCATGGGAACGCGAGTGCTCCCCCCAACCAATATAACCCCTTGCAACAATAAATTTGGCTCTTTTTTATTTGCATCCAGCATTGCTTCTTGCATAATATCAATTGTTTTTTGAATAAAAGGAGCTGCAATTTCTTCAAATTGCTCCAAAGAAATTTCGCAAATTCTATTATTAATTTCAATTTTAACATGATATTCCGTTGACAACAAATGTTTTAATTTTTGAATTTTTTCTTTATATTCATAAATTGATAACTCTACACCAATTTTTTGCGAAACCAAATTTAATAATGCAATATCCAAATCATCACCTCCTAAATTTATATCACCACATGTTGAAATAACCTGAAAAACTCCCATTTGCATTCTCAATATCGAAACATCAAAAGTGCCACCCCCAAAATCATAAACAGCATAAATTCCCTCTCTTTTATTATCTAATCCATACCCCAAAGCGGCAGCTGTTGGTTCGTTAATAATTCGTAAAACTTTCAATCCAATTGCTTCTGCGGCAACCTTTACAACACTTCTTCCGCCATCATCAAATCTAGCTGGAACTGTAATAACACAGCTTTCAATATTCATTTGCAACTCTTTTTCGGCAACCCCTTTTAAATAAGTTAAAATATATGCAACAAAATCTATAATAGTATATTGCTGACCAAATATCAAAATATAGCCTTCTTTTATTAAAATATTTTGCCCAACAATATTATTATCTATTACGGATAAATCTTGACTAATTAGGCGTTTAATTGAATAAATTACAGCATAATCGTGGTTGCCAATTTTGCGTATTGCATCATGTCCTATCAAAATATATTCATTACTTTTATGAATTGCAACAACAGATGGAATCAAAATGCCATCTTTATCTCCAAAAAATTGAATATCATCTCTGTTTTTTAAGCAAACAACACAATGAGTTGTGCCAAAATCTATACCAACCGCAATTTGTTTTGTTGTTATTTCAGATACTTCAAATCCTTTTATTGCATCTTCAATATTGACAAAACTCATAATTACTTAGGTAATTTTACAACAATAGTACTTGGATTATTAATAGGAGAAACTGGTGGTATAGAAGCGACACTTTGAGAGGAAACATTCATTTTAGATGCGGAATCTTTCTTAATTTGCTCTTCTGTTAAATTTACAGATGCAATTGGAGCCTGATTTGCTTTATCTGTAATTTGAACTGCCATTTTTGTATCGCCTTTATTTTGCATATCACTAATAACAGTAGCATCAGATACCATATTAACACCGACCGTTGGTTGCGATGGAGGACTAACACTAATTTGCACTTTTGATCCAATAGCTTGATTTGTTGTTTCTGGTTTTATTAAAAATGATTTCAATTCTGGATCGTTGTTCAACAATTGCTCAAATTCATCAATCATTTTTATTGTAATATTAATACCGTTTTGCCAAAAATCAGATTTTAATGGATCTAATTTAAATGGAGAAAGAAGTTCTCTGTATTTTTTTGTACTACCGCTTGATAACATTTCAACCATTTTATTTTCAAAATCTGGGACTAATTTTTTATCATAAACATCATATAAAGAATCAACTGTTAATTGAGAAAATGCATATGCATAATAATAGAATGGTGTTCTAAAAATATGAGGAATTCCAGCCCATTTATATGAGTCAAATTCGCCAATCTCAACCGTATCGCCATACATTTCAGTCAAACAATCAGTCCAAATTTTATTAATATCTTCTGTTGATAAATCTCCATTTTTACTTGCAGCGTGTATCTTGTTTTCAAAGTCAGCAATTGCAACAGCATTGATAATACCGCCTATATTACCCTCTATTTTATTTGCTAAAAGAACAGCTTTATCTTTATTATTTTGTGTTTTTGTTAACAAGCTATTAAATGTCAATCTTTCACCAAACATAGATGCGGTCTCTGCCATTGTAAGCCCCGGCGAAAACATTAACACGCCATTTTGATAAGATAGCATAGAATGAATTCCGTGCCCAACTTCATGTGCAATAGTCATAACATCACGATTTTTGCCATTATAATTAAGTAAAATATATGGATGGTTAGATGGTACCCCGGTGTCACAATAAGCACCACCAGTTTTACTTGGCAATAAACGCGCGTCTATCCATCCATTGGTGAAGAATTTTGATGCAATATCTGACATTTTTGGCGAAAATTTGCTATAAGATTCAATAACTATATTTTTCGCATCATCCCAATTGATAACTTTATCATTATTTTCTGCAAATGGCATAGGCGCCAATCTATCACTATATTTTAATTTTTGCAAACCAAGCAATTTAGCTTTTAATTTATAATATTTTTGAGCAGTTTGTACATAATTTGCCTTAACAGTCGATACCAAAGAAGAAACCGCAACATCATCAACACCATTTGATAAATTACGCTGCGAAATAGGTGTAGCATAACCACGAATTTTATCATCGGTTTTTTTATCTTTTATAATAGAGTTAATCGACATCGTAAGTGTCATTGCGTTATTTTTAAACGCCTTACCAACCTCATCAGAAACAGCTTTTCTAATAACAGGATCGCTATCATAAACCAAAGAACTTGCCTGCGAAACTGTATAATTATCTTCGTTAATCTTGAATATTATGGTACTAACAATATTGTTATGAAGTTCTTTCCATGCTTCACTTGCGGTCAAACTTTTTTGAATAGATAATTTTTCCATTTCTTCTGATAATGTGTATTTTTTAAATTTGCGGATATCATCTAAAAATGGCTTATACTTTAGTAAATCTTTGGTTTTTTTATCATCATATATTTTTTTAAGCTGAGCATCCGAAATTTGCATAATTTCTATATCAAAAAATGCCATTTTTGCATTAAAATCTGCATCTTTTTGTTCAACTTTGCTATACAATTTGTTAGCCTCAACATTTGTAACATCTAAATCTTTTGACAGTATCGACATTTCCATCAATTTATTTTTTGCCTCAACTATAGCTTCGTATTTCTTGATAGCATCAAGTAATTCTGAAGCTTTTAACTTACCAACATTTCCTTTGTAATCCTTGATAAATTTATCAATAATTGACTCAACTTGTAATAAATCAGAATCAATTTTTGGATCAGATATAGAGCTATACAAATCTTTTAAATTAAAAGATGGTACATTTCCTAAAAGTGCTGGATCTATTTTTTTTGTCATATTTTTTGATGGCTGAATTACAGGAACTACCGTTGAATCTACAAGATCTGTTGTTTTTTGTTCTATTTTTATATTTTTTTCACCAATTTTAGGCATTTCTGGCGTTGAAACACCAATAATGTTATGCATGGAACCATTGCTGCCCTCAAAAACCCATAAACCACCTATTGCAATAAAAATGATTAATATAAGTAAAAAAAGTTTTTTCATAACGAAAAATATAAAATTATAAAAAAACCCTAGCTTTAAAAAACATAAAATCAAGAAAAATTTTATTTATTTTTTTTACTTGTTTTTAAAAAAAATATTTTTGACTATTGATTTGAATTTATTTTTAAAATCGATGATAATAGCTAATGAAATAAGAGTTGGAAATGTAATAATGTATCAAAATGACATGTGGAGAGTTGTAAAAACAGAGCATGTTAAACCAGGAAAAGGCGGAGCTTTTATTCAAGCAGAGCTAAAAAATTTAAGCATTGGCACAAAAACAGATACAAGATTTAGATCTGATGAAAAAATAGAAAAATTAGAATTTATGGAAACCCAAGTTAATTTTTTATATTCAGAGCAAGATACTGCCGAATTTATGGATATGCAAACATATGAACAAATAAGTGTTAGCAAGGCTTTAATCGGAGAAAAAATTGCATTTTTAAAAGAAGAAATGTCTGTTAGAATTGCAAAAGCTGGCGACAGAATATTGGATGTTATTTTGCCAGAACATATAACTATGGAAATTGCAGAAACTCAACCATACATGAAAGGACAAACAATTACATCTTCGTTTAAACCTGCAACCTTAATTAATGGAGTGGTAATTAATGTCCCACAATTTGTTGAAGCTGGAGAATTAGTTGTTGTTAAGCCAGAAACTTTGGAATATATGGAAAGAGCTAAAAAATAATTATTTTTATTATGCTTAATACCCAATATTACGGTGCTGGAATTTTTGAAAATAGCGAGGTAGAAAAATTAATCGCCGAAAATAAAATTTTATGCACAACAATCAAACAAAACAAAGAAGTTGCCGAACTTATTGATGCAATTGATAACATAGATTTGAATTTGATTAAAAGCTATGTTGACGAAATTGAAACAAACTTTGCTGATGAAATAAAGAATATTGTTTTGGTTGGAATTGGTGGGTCTAGCTTGGGAGTAAAAGCATTTTTATCAACATTTGATTTGAATCGTAAATGCTATTTTATGGAGAACGTAGATCCTGTATCTATATATAAAACAATGCGACACGTTGCAAACAAAAATTCTTTATTTATATTTGTTAGCAAATCTGGCAACACAATTGAAACATTATCTCAGGCGGAGTATATTATTAATTGGTTAAAAGGTATCAAGATTGATGTCTCAAAACATTGTATTGCAATAACAGCAATTGATAAACCAAACGATTTGTCTCGTCTTGCAAGCGATAATAATATCAAAATTTATCCTTGGCAAGGCAATATTGGTGGGCGATTTTCTGCTTTAACAATATCTACTTTGTTGCCACTGGCTTTAATGGGTGTTAAATTGGATGAAATTGCGTGGGCTGGAAAAAATATAGATAATAATATTTTGAATGGTTTAAAAGGGGCGGTTGTTAATTATTTATTATGGCAAAAAAATTATGATGTTACGGTTATGATGCCGTATTCTGATAATTTAGTTGATTTTTCGTTGTGGCACAGGCAATTATGGGCGGAAAGCATAGGAAAGGAAGGTTTTGGTAGTATTCCAACTTGTGCAACAGGAACGGTAGATCAGCATAGTATGTTGCAAATGTATTTGGGGGGCAAAAAAAATAAATTTTTTACTTTAATAAAAACAGAACTGGAATTAGAGAACTATGATGTTCCAGAACGAATTATGTTAAAAAATAGCAACATTGGTATCAATGTTGATTTGCAATATTCATCTCAAATTGGCAAAAAAAATATTTGGTTTGGTCGCACATTAGAAGCGGCATGCGATGCAACTGTTGCAAGCTTGATCGAAGAAGGTTGCCCCGTTAGATTTATTACAATACCATTGATTGATAAGGAAAACTTAACTATGTATAATAATGGAGGATATATTGCAAAAATGATGATTGAATTTTTCTTTGAAACCATATTTATGACAGAGTTAGCTAATAAATATTTAGGTCACAATATATCTGCTTTTGGACAACCGAATGTTGAAAAATCAAAACAAAATTTAATAAATGCAATTAAAAATATCTTATAAAGGCCGTGTCTTGTTTTTAATTCGTGAATTTTCAATTTCGATAAAAACAGCTTCGTCTTTTATTGCCTGACCAACCAAACGATACTTATCTATGTGCATTTTATAAATTTGTGCCTCACCATCGGTATATAATTTAAGTTTTTTATACGGAATGCACCCAATATCATTGTTGCTGGCAACAAAAAATGCTCGTAAATTATTGCTCTTATTCAAATCTTTTACCTTAATATTTTTTAAAACTTGCTCATAATCAATAATTACTGCCTTTATAAAATCAGGATATCCGTTGATTGCAATTTGATATTGTTCCGATTCGACAGATTTTTGCAAAACAAATATATGATATGCAATATTAAATTTAAATATATTACATTCGTCGTTATTTTCACTAAAAAATGGATCCGATTCTGCCGATATTTTATCGTTATATTTAATAACCGTAATAACTTTACCTTTGTTTGTGCAAACTTTATATAAATTGGTCAACATATAGCATGCATCTTTTGGAAGAAAATATTGATAACTTGCATTGTTGTTTTCTGGTTTTATTGGCTGTTTTGTAATTTGCTGCCCATTTTCATCTAATTGTATGGGTTCTGTTTTTTGAACAATATATGCTTTACCGTTTTCGCCATATTCTATATTGGCATACTCCTGATTAAGGTTTAGCTTTCTAATTATAGCCTTGTCTCCATTGACAATTAGAGTTAAAAAATGATCAGTCGTTATTTTGCCAGAAAAAAAAGATGGATTATCTGCAAAAGCATTTTTTATGACAAACATTAACAACAAAATATACAACATGTTTGGTTTAAAATAATTGACTTTTATTATATTTAATCTAACTAAATTACAATTAATAATATTTTTTATGAAAATAATTTTTTCTATCTGTATTTTCACAATCTTATCTTGTTGCACAACCAAACAAAATACTATATTTAATACTGGAATTACTGGTGATAAAAAAGCAAATGGATGCGTAACAAAAATATTTGGTATGGTGGTTGGTGCTGATACGGATTGGAAAAAAATTGCCAAAGATTCTAATATTGCTATTCCAACTTCTGCAAAAATAGAAACAACATCTTTTGGTTCCGCATATCAATCAATTTGCATAAATGTAGAAGGTAAAGATGCAAATATAAATATTGGCGGAAAAAATATTGATTTATCTGGTATAAAAAAATTATTATAAATATATGAAAGTTCCAATAAATGAATTAAAAAAATATTTACAAACAAATGCAACAAACAACCAAATTGCAGATAAATTAACGCAAATTGGCTTTGAAGTTGAAGAGATTTTTGATTATTCGGAGGTCTATAAAAATTTTGTTATTGGTAAGGTTTTATCTGCCGAAAAACACCCAAATGCAGATAAATTAAATGTTTGTCAGGTTGATATTGGGGGGGGCGTAAATCAAATTGTTTGTGGGGCAAGTAATGTTAGAGCCGGACTTACTGTTGTTGTTTGTTTAGAAGGTGCTGTTGTTCCTAAAAATGGGCTAATAATCAAAAAGGCTGTGCTTCGTGGAGCAGAAAGCAATGGAATGATTTGTTCCGAATCAGAACTGTGCTTGTCCGATGAATCTGAGGGAATTTTAGAGCTTGATAACAAATATAATGCTGGCGAAAAATTTAGCACATCATTTTTGCAAGATGACACAGTTTTAACTTTAAATATAACTCCAAATCGCGGAGATTGCTGTGGTTTATGGGGTGTTGCACGAGAGTTATCAGCATCAAATTTAGGCACTTTGGAAACAATAAACTATTCCAAAGATGTTGCAGAAAAAAAATGGTCAACGCAGCCAATTAATCAATCTGCAAGCAATTTTGGTGAAATAGAAATTAGCAATTGTGATAAAATTATATCTCCAACAGAAATTACAAATGCACTTTTTAAATTTGGTATAAAATCGGTAGATTTTTTAACTGATATTTCTAATTTTGTTATGTTTTCAACTGGTCTACCAATTTTTATAAAAGAAAAAACTATTGAATGTTTTTATATTAATCCAGTTGATTTTGCAAAAAATAATCAAGATATAAAAGGTGATACAAAATATCGTTTTGAAAGAGGAATTGATAGGTCACAAATTGCAAATACCCTACAATTTGCTGCAAATTTAATTAAAAAATTTGGCGGAGATGCAAGTGCTGTTTATATTGTGGACTTGCAGAAAAATGAACCAAAAACAATTAGATATAATTTTTCTAACTATAAAAAACTAATTGGTGCAGATGTTAACCAAGATAAAGCCTGCGATATTCTTAATAAGCTTGCTTTTGAAGTTAGCGATAATTTTGACGGAACTATTACCTGTGCGATACCTTTACATAGACATGATATTTCAATTGAAGCGGATATAACCGAAGAGTTGGCTCGTATTATAGGATACGATAAAATTGAACCAAAGTATGCTTTTCCGTTCGAAACAATTGGCGACAACAAAATATATGATAACTTATTAAATATCAAAAAAATAATTTCTAATAAATGTTTAATTGAGGTTTTAAATTTTAGTTTTGTTGATAAAAATGATGCAATCAAATTTGGTTGCAAAATACAGGATAATTTAGAGCTGGCTAATCCAATTTCTGGCAACTTAAATTATATGAGACCAACACTATTAATTGGATTATTAAATAATTTATCTCAAAATATTGCAAAACATAAAACCGAAAATATTGCAATTTTTGAAGAAGGGGCAGTATTTAGCTTCGGACAAAATCAAGAACAAATTATTTCTGGTGTTATGACAGGAAATGCAATTGTAGACGATCATTTTAAAGAAGGCAGAAAATACGATTTATTTGATGCAAAAAATATTATAGATCAGATTGTGCAAGGTGTAATAAAAAAAGAAACAATAAATTTTGCACATCCGTATAGATGTTTTAGTGTTTGGCAAAACGATGTTCAGGTTGCAAGATATGGCGAAATTCATCCAAAAATTGCCAAAAATTTTGACTTACAGCAAACGATTATATTTTTTGAAATTTTTGCTGAAAAAATCGCTGTAAAAAATATAATTAAAAATGATTACAGTTTGCATCCAATAGTTAAAGATATGGCGTTTATTGTTCATAACGATATTTTAGTTGGAGATATGATCTATCAAATTGGAGACATTGTGGACAACATTATAGTTTTCGATGTTTATCAGGGCGATGGAATAGAAGCAAATCATAAATCTGTTATGTTTCGTATGACTATAAATCCAAAAATAGAACTTTCTAGCGATGATATAAATGTTATAATGATTAAGATTTCACAAATTTTAGATAGCAAATTTGGTGCTAAATTAAGAGGCGAACTTTAACGCATTACGATTTTTAAGAGATATTTCTCGTGATTTTTTAAAATATTCATCAAATAAATCAGGGTTCCACATTTCAAAAGTATGACCCTTTCCAACAAAAATAACATTTTCATCTATTTGTGCATCTTGTATTAAATTTTTTGGCATAACAACCCTGCCCTCTTCTTTGTCAAACAAAAGTTGCGTACTTCCACCAAGTATTGCTGTTGTTAAATGATCATATTCTTCTGATAATGGATCAAGCTTTTCTATCATTGCATAAATCGATTCTATTCTTTCGATGGAGCAACATTCAATACAATTGTTGATAATTGATTTATAAACAACAACAGAATTATTTGCTAAAATATTACGAAATTGCGACGGAATTGACACCCTGTATTTTTTATCCATTTTGTTAGAATGTGTAGACAAAAAAAGTGCCATAAATATATTAATTACAGATAAATTTTTAGTAAAGCCTCCTTTAAACCAAAAATTAATACCCCCTTTAAAAGCATTAACAGATAAAGCCTCCTTTAAATCTGTTAGAACAATAAAAAAACAAATATGGGATAAAATGGTTTTTTATGGTTCTAAATGGGAATTACCACCCTATTTTCATAATTGTCAACAATATTTTTATTTTTTATACAATCTGTTGTAAATAAAATTACTTGACTTATATAAAGAGGATAATATTGTGAAGTAGAATACTTTATATTGTTTGTATATTATGAAAAAACAGCAAAATCCATTTCAGGTAGCTATTGGTTTTGTAGTTTTAGTTGTGTCGTTATTATTTATTACACATATTTATAAAATTCGCACATTAGGAGAGGTCTCTTTTAGTAAATCAATGTTTTTAAAGGCTAGATTTTCAAATATTGATGGCATTAACACTGGTAGTGATGTAAAAATTAGTGGCATCAAAATTGGCACGGTTAAATCGATAGAACTTAATGATAATGACTATATGGCAGTTGCAGATATTAGTATAAATGGATCTATTAAAATTCCAAATGATTCGGTTTTAGCTGTCTCAACATCTGGATTACTTGGTAATAAATTTTTAGATATTAAACCAGGATTTGCTGATGTGTATATGGAAAATAACGATACATTTATGTCAACCGTTTCTACGGTTAATTTAGAAAATTTAATATCAAAATTTGCTAGCAATATTGGTGGCGATGATAAAAAAAGTAAATAATAATCAAAATGGAATCTTTAACACATTTACTTACATTTCTAACAGGAATTATTGCCAAAAGCCATTGGGTTCTATTTATTATAATGATGATTGAAAGCACATCTTTACCAAGCATTATTCCGGCAGAAATTATTTTAATTACAGCAGGTTATTGGGTTGGAAAAGGAGATTTACACTGGCTTTTAGCCGTTTGTGCTGCCACTTTTGGATCACTAGTTGGAGCCTATATAAATTATTATTTTGCATTGATTGTTGGCCGTAAATTAGTTTATAAATATGGAAAATATATATTTTTACACACAGAGCAAATACAAAAATTAGAAATTATATTTAACAAATACGCTAATATTTTAACATTTACTGGCAGATTAACTCCTCTTGTTAAACATGTTATATCTATTCCTGCCGGATTCTGTGCAATGAATAAAAAAGCATTTACATTTTATACAGCAAGCGGAAGTGCAATATTGGCCTCAGCTATGATAACATTGGGAATGTTTATTGGAAAAAGCCATAAAACAATTGCACAATTTAAAACACCAATTTACATAGGATTATGTGTTTTTGCAGGATCAATATTTCTTGTTTATTTTTTATATAATAAATATCTTGACAAAGCTGTTCTTTCGGCACAAAATAACTAAGAAATTAGTGTTTATGTTATGACAGATTCTAAAAAACAACAGCATTACCTAGGTCATAGACAAAGGATAAAAAAGCATTTTTTAAATATAGCATCAGAACAAGTAGAAGATTCTGAATTGTTAGAAATTATGCTTTTTATGATGTATTCACGCAAAGATGTAAAGCCGCTAGTAAAAAAAATATTACATAATTTTGGTAATTTAAGGCGTTTTTTTGCAGCAACCAAAAATGGAATACAAAATGCATTTGATAGAGACACAAAATATGAACCATGTAGCCAAGAAACCATAGAAAATATATATTTTATAGCTAAATTAATGAAAGAGTCTACTCTTAGAATGACAAAACAAAGAATGGATGATCCAAGCAGTACAATATTTCATAATTTTGATGAAACAATAGTATATTTACAGCAAAAATTTGGCAATTTATTACAAGAGCATTTTACTGTAATATTTTTAAATGCAGGCAATAGAATTATCGATATATTAACTGTTGCTATCGGAACAATTGATGAAGTTAGGGTATACGATAGAGAAATTGTAACGAAAGCTATAAGCATAGGGTGCGTTGGGCTTATTTTAGTTCATAATCATTTTTCTGGAAATCCAGAGGCATCACAGGCAGATAAAGATTTAACATTACAGGTGGCAGAAGCTTGTGATAGGTTTAAGATTAAAGTTTTAGATCATGTTATTATAACTAATAATAAATATTTTAGTTTTAAAGAAAACGGACTGCAATTAAGTCACATAAAAAATGAAAATTAGCTATAAACATTTTTATGTTAAATCAAGAATATACTTAGCTTAGCTCGTTGCTATAAAAATATTATTAATCGGATACTAAGCAATATTTAAATACAACCAAAAAAAATAATATTATAAAAAATAAACACTACTAGTATTAAATATACTAATATTTTACCACATAATTCAATAATAAAATAATAATATAATTTTATTATTGACTTATATATTATATAATATTAAATTGTAGTTGAATTTATTTATTTATTTATTTATTTATTTATTTATTTATTTATTTATTTATTTATTATGTTATCTAAAAAAAACTCTAAGCAGGCCTTTACTTTAATAGAGTTATCTGTTGTTATTGTTATTATATCTATAATGCTTTCTACTGTTCTTGTTTCTCGTTCTTTAATTGCTAGTGCAAAAATCAATAAAATACAAGAGGAGTACCGTATGTTTAATGGTGCCATAGGAATGTTTAATGATGTATATTCTTGTTT
>CAMCQG010000020.1 GCA_945876965.1 Rickettsia typhi | reverse complement strand
AAAAATAATTTATAAAAATAAGATTTATTTTATATTATAAAAGTCAACCGATTTTTGCCTCATATTATAATATATTTTATAATTAACAAATGAGGACATTAAAATACAAAATACAAACCAAATAAAAAATCTTATAAGTTGTTGTTTTAAAAAAAATAATTCAAAATAATATAATATAAAACATACAAACAAACAGAATATAATAAATATCGGTAAAATTTTTATGCTTATTTTTCGTTTTGCACCAATTTTTTTTGCCAACAAAATCAATCTTTCTATTAACATATATATGAAATAACGCGCTTTTCAAATGCTTCTATTATTTTGTCTGTTGCGGTATTTAACATTTTTTCTACAGGTAAAAAAGGTATATTAATTTTTAAATCTATATCAACATTATAATCGATTATTATGTTATCATTTATTTTTGTTATATTCCATGAGCTTTTTAAGTATTTTATAATATTAGTTTCGTTACCGTTTGTTATAATCGAAATAGAATCGTCTACTTTTGTAAATTCGGTCTTGGATCGATAGGTATGCTTCATATTTAAAAATTCTAGAAATAAATCGGCAATAAAATATTGCTCATTATCAATTTTGTCTTCAATCATTACAACATTTGTACACCAAGGAATAAAATTTTTATATTCCTCAACAGATAATATAACTTTTAAAATATTTTCGATAGAAATTTTATCGGAAACAATCCGTTTTTTTGATATTGTATACATAATTATTTAGAAATACTGTCTTCGATTAAACTATTTATATCATCCCTTAAATCATCAGATTCTTTATATTCATTTTTTTCTTTAATATTGGCAATTTTTATTGTTTTAGGTGGCAAAACAGGCTTATGAATTGGTTTTGGGGCAACTTTTGATTTACTAACAACAGTTGGCAATATTTTTTGTTTTGTTGTTTGCTTTGTTGGGCTCTTTTTAACAATTTTATGATTATTATTTTTAACAGGAACAGGAACAGCAACATCAATATTATTTGATATCTTATTAATACTTTTATTTGCCCCGATTGGTTTATCATCAGTTATTATTTCTGGCTCTGTTGTTTTTGATAAAATATTATCTATTTTTTTAATTAAATGATTTTGATTTTCAGATAAAATATTATCTTTTTTATAGTTATCTATAATTAACGAAGCAATATAAACAGATAATTTATCGTCATCCAATTTTAATGTTTCTTTGACAGATTTTAAATCTTGACAACACAAAGAAAAAATATAATTGATTTGCATGGCAGACAAAGATGATGCGATATCGGCAATTATATGATAATCTTTGTCGTCTAAAAATTTTCCCCCCTCATACATTGCAGACAAGACATGATCTAAGTTTGCTGGGTCAGACTTATCCTCATTTTTATCTTCAATAATATTTTCATCTTTTTCGCTCAGAGATTCTGGTTCATCAGATTCATAATTTTGAACATTTTTTATTCTTCCCAATGTTATAATTTCGTTATTTGTCACAAAAACTGCTAATTTATTATATATAGAATGATCTAGCGAATAAAACCATGTTTTATTTATTGCCAAAGCGTGCCCTGCACCAGATATATAAAGACAAGAAAATATCAACAAAGATGCCATAAGACCTTTGATTGCCCCAAATATTGCACCAAATATACCATCTGCACCAACACTAAAAAATTTTACATGTTGTAATAATGTCTTTAAAAAAAATAATTTTGCCATAGCAAGAACTGTCATAAAAACAATTGCATGCGATATTATTGTAGAAAATAATGGAAATGGAAGACTTTTAGATATGATAAAATCTATTGGAATAGAAAAATGTAATGCACTAACAACAGCTATTATAAAAATAAATAAACCAACAGCTTCTCTAACTAATCCACGATAAAATCCAATAAAAGCAAAGGCTGATATAATAGATATATTAAATAAATCGAACATGTTTTATACAAAAAAATATCAACCAACAATCTCCACTTGACAATTAATTGTCAAGTTAAAAGATAGAAAAAATAAACTTGCTTATATATATTATAAAATTTATGTTAAACATAGAACAATCTCTGGATGCAATCGAAAAAGCAGAATCAATACACGACTTATTACATAATATAAAACCGTTAACTATGGGGGCTGGTAGCTTATGTGAAAATCTTGGCAAGCAAATAAAAGTTGCCCCTCAGGAACAAAAAAAAGAAATTGGTAAGCAATTATCCGAACTGCGTACAACAATTGAATCTGCAATAAATAAAAAATTAAATGATCTCCAAGAAAAAGAGATAAATATAAAACTTTTAACAGAAAAAATTGATGGATCACTACCCTCAAGAATAACAGAAAATGGATTATTGCACCCCATAACAATGGTTGCTAACGAAATTATAGACATATTTAAAATATACGGTTTTGAATTAAATTCTGGATTTGAAATCGAAGATGATTGGCATAATTTTACGGCATTAAACATTCCCGAACATCACCCAGCAAGACAAATGCATGATACATTTTATATGAATGATAAAAAAATGGTTCTGCGAACTCACACAACATCAGTTGATATAAGGGCTTTAATTAAAAAAGGTGCACCATTAAAAGCTATATCTTTTGGTAAAACATTTCGTTGCGATTCCGATAAAACTCATAGCCCAATGTTTCATCAGTTTGAGCTTTTACAGGTTGGAGAAAATTTGAGTATGGCAGATTTAAAAGGGCATATTCTTTCATTTTTGCGAGCATTTTTTGGTAAAAATAATATTGAAATTCGTTTGAGACCAAGTTTTTTTCCTTTTACAGAACCAAGTGCCGAAGTCGACATTGGATATTGTATTAGAGATGGAAAAATTGTAATCGGAGAAGAAACAGAAAAATTTATGGAAATTTTAGGTTGCGGAATGTTGCATCCATTTGTTTTAGAAAATTGCAAAATTGATAGCAAAAAATACAATGGAATTGCCCTAGGAATGGGTGTTGAACGTATGGCAATGCTAAAATATGGAATTAATGATTTGCGTAAATTTTTTGAATCTGATTTAAAATGGCTAAAAAATCAATCAAAATAATACATTGCATATTAAATATTTTATAATATTATATCTGTATTAATAAAAAATATTCAAGTGATAGAAATTTTTGATAGAATAAAAGAAGACCTTAATGATGTTAAAATAATTATAAATAATTTATTGTTAGATAAGCACGAATCTGTGCAAAAAACATATAATTATTTGTCTAGTACTCAAGGAAAAATGCTAAGGCCCGCACTTGTTATAATATCTGCAATGTTGTGCGATAAAACATTATACCAAAAAAATAAAAATATAATACATAAAATAGCAGCAAGTATAGAATTACTGCACATAGCATCTCTTGTTCACGACGATGTAATAGATAACGCTATTATGCGAAGGGGTAAAGAGACAATAAATCATTTATATGGCAACAAACATGCTGTAATTATTGGAGATATTATTATATCAGAAAGCTTTAAAATATTGTGTTCTGTTGGTAATTCACAAATTGTAATAAATGTTATAAATACAGCATCTTTGCTTAGTGAAGGTGAAATCATTCAAGAAGATTCGGCAGGTAATGTATTGCTTGATATAAATGAATATACAAATATTATTAGAAAAAAAACATCTTCTCTGTTTGAATCGGCAATGATATTACCATTTTTGTTGTTTGATAAAAAAGATCAAAATATCAATAAAGCAGGATTTATATTTGGTATTATTTTTCAAATGGTTGATGATAATTTAGATTATAATGCAAAAATAAAAACAACTGGCAAAAATGAATATTCTGATTTTTTTGAATCAAAAATAACTTTGCCAATTATCTTGTTAATGCAAAATGCAAATGAAACAGATCGTTTAGAAATAATAAAAATATTTGCGAATAAAATAAAATCTCAACAAGATTTATCTGTGATTTTAAATATGTTAATTAAATATGGCATTACAGAAAAATGTAATCAATATATTGCTGGCTGTGTTTGTGATTTAAAAAAAATTGTGTCAACATTTGATAATAATGAGATATTGATGGAAATTATCGATTTTATAGCGCTTAGAGATTTTTGATATGAATATAAAAAAAGCTTTTACAATATTAGAATTAGCTATTGTTGTCACAATTACCGCAATTACATTATCTGTTGTTTCAAGTGGCTATTCTGCTTATTATACCGGAACAAAAACATTAGCAAATACTGCAACCGTAAAAAATCTTGGTTCTGCAATTGATATATATTTTGCAAAAAATGGCTATATACCATGCCCAGCAGACCCAACATTGCCAATTACTGATCCAAATTTTGGTATAGAAAGGCTTGATAGCACAGGAACTGGTTGTGCTGGCGCATCTATGGTAGGTGCTGCAAATAAACCGTATCCATTTCAAAATCAATCCAGAACTGGCAGTGCTAATTATTTTTTATTTGGTTCTGTTCCAACAAGATCAATGGGCTTACCTGATAATGCTTCAATAGATAGCTATGGAAACCGCATAACATATGTTGTGCATGATAGTATTGCTAATTATAAACGCCATAGTTCTAGTGTATATCAAAATTTATATGGATATGGAAACTTAATTTTGACTATATCAGGAGATACAACAGGATCTATGTTTTCGCAAAGTTCTAGTTGTGGAATTTCTCAATCTTCAACTGCCTCATCTCAATATTATGTTGCACTTTTTGGAGATACAACAATTTCTACATCATCTCAAAATCATTACAGAACAGTTATGGCTGCATGCAACGCCCAAATGATGAATAGCATAACAAATGCTGTTGTTACATCTGCACAAAATAATCTAGCATTTGTGTTGATAAGTCATGGAAAATCTGGCAAAGGTGGCTGGAATTATGGCGGAGGATTAAATCCGTTACCCACAAACCCAATGGAGCTTTCAAATAGCTATGCAAACTATATTAATCCAGCAAATGGAACAATAAATGCAACAAATTATATATTTGATAACACCGGCGTTAATTCAAAACCGCTCAAATTTTATCAAGGCACAAAAACGGCAACATTCGATAACTATGTTGTGTGGAGAACAATACCCGATTTATTGGCGGCAAATAATTCGGCAGCTGCTATATATTGCCACCCGAGCGCTCATCCCGGTTTTTTAGCTCCCCCAGCCCCTAATACATATGCTAATGCGATAAATCATAATACATACATAGCAACACCGCCAACATTAACAAAAAATGGCATAAATTACACACTAAATGGAATATCTAAAACTTGCACAGGATACGGAACTTGGATTTAATTATTGTCCCCACCTCTGCATCGACTGCTTTACCAACGAAGGGAAGTTGTGGGGCTCAATATTAATATGTAGATAACGATGAACATATTTGTCAAACAATTTTTGAAAATATATATTTTTTGATATATCTTGCTTTTTATATTTTTTTATAATCTGTTTTGATATAATATCAGCTACTATTTTAATGTCAGAACCGACAAAACCAACCAGTGAAAAGATTTTTGATATTCTTGGGTTGTTGGTTGCTGACCCATTTCGTAGATGGCTTATAGTTGGGTATATAATATTTAATCCCGATTTGTTTATTTTATTTTTTACATCAAAAGAAAAATTTGAGATTTTTCAGCAGTATTTTAAATTGAATTATTGTCCTTGGTCATCGGCTATTGGTGATTACTTTTCTTTGCGAATACAAGCAATTTATCAATTTTTATCTTGGCCGCTATATCATATAATATTTCCTTTTTTCTTTTCTTATTTTTGGTGTTTTGTATATCCGCGATTTGAAATATGGTATAGAGAAAGAATGAAAGAAAATCAGGATAAAATAAAAGATATTAAAGATAATAATATTTTACAAACTAAAATTCGTGAATTAAATAAAAGTTTGCAAACAGAGAAAACAAACTATAATATTTTGTCTAATCAATATAATCATACATACCAAGATTATATAAATACTATTGGGCAAAGATATACAGAAATGCTACCAAAAATTAATGAATATATCGGTGAAATAGATTTAAATAACGAATATATTCGTGATGTTTTCAAGGGAGACAGAAACGATAAATACGAACATTGTATAGATGATAATCTGGCAAATAAAATTAAAAGACATTTTGATTATAAGCAGAATGAGTTTTTATACATAGAGGTAAACAGTGTGTCAGAAATAATTAGTGAAAAAGAATGTGTTACTTATTTAAAACTAATAACACTAAATACACAACTTACACAAGATAAGGCCGGCGTCATTGGCAAACATTTGATTTTTTTAGTAAAAGTGATGTATAGATTATATAAATTAAAAAATACACCAAATGACAGAATTTAGTTTTAAAATAACACATAAATCGCAAAAAAGCGAAGCAAGGCTTGGCGAATTAACAACTCCGCATGGGGCTTTACAAACGCCAGCGTTTATTTTTTGTGCAACAAAGGCGGCAATAAAAGGGGTAACAACAAATCAGTTGCACGGGGCAAATACGCAAATAATTCTTTCAAATACATATCATTTGATGATTCAGCCCGGAGAGGACACGGTTGAAAAACTGGGCGGATTACACAAAATGATGAACTGGAATGGACCTATGCTTACCGATTCTGGGGGGTATCAAATTTTTAGTTTTGGTTATGGCTCGGTTGCCGAAGAAATAAAGGGAAACCGCAAACAATCAGGTTTAAACAAAACAAATGGAGTCAAAATAACCGAAGAAGGAGCTATGTTTAGGTCTTATTTTGATGGTAGCAAACAATTTTTAACCCCCGAAAGATCAATTCAAATTCAAAAAAAATTAGGTGCAGATTTAATTTTGGTTCTTGACGAATGCACACCGTTTCATGTTAGCGAAAAATATACCAAAAAATCAATGGATATGAGCCACAGATGGGCAATGCGAAGCTTGGCAGAATTTAATCGCATAACGGACGGTTCGCAACAACTTTATGGAATTATTCAAGGGGGAATTTACCCTCATTTACGCAAAGAATCGTGTGAATTTGTCAACTCGCAATCTTTTTTTGGCAATGCAGTCGGCGGGTCACTGGGGCAAAACAAAGAACAAATGCACGAGGTTGTAGGCATTGCAATGGCAACACTCAATCGTGATCGCCCTACTCACTTGCTTGGAATTGGCGGAGTTGCCGACATTTTTAACGGAGTTCGCTACGGAATTGATACCTTTGATTGCGTTCATCCAACTCGTTTAGCTAGGCACGGCGGGGCTTTAACAAAAAAAAGAGATGCAGAAGGCCGTGAATATATAAATATAAAAAAAGGTTTATACAAAAATGATACAACCCCAATTGATTCGTCTTGCGGTTGTGATACTTGTTTAAATTATAGCAAAGGATATTTAAATCATTTGATAAAAGCGGGTGAATTGCTTAGTTATACCTTGCTTTCGGTTCATAATATATTTTTTATGAACAGGCTTTTACAGGATATCCGTCAAGCAATTTTAAATGACACACTTGATGAATGTGAAAAAGAATATTTATTTTAATTAATTATGGAGTTTAAAAATCAAAATGAAGCTGTAAATCATGCTCTTGCTAATGTGAACGACCATGGATTTGTTGTTGCTAGCTTAGATAAATTAGCAAATTGGGCACAAACTGGTTCGCTTTGGCCAATGACTTTTGGCTTAGCTTGTTGTGCGGTAGAAATGATGCAAACTGCTGCTTCGAGATACGATTTAGATAAATTTGGCGTTGTTTTTAGGGCGTCTCCAAGGCAAAGTGATGTTATGATAGTTGCAGGAACATTAACTAACAAAATGGCTCCAATTTTACGCAGAGTCTACGATCAAATGGCAGAACCAAAATATGTAATATCAATGGGTTCTTGTGCAAATGGCGGCGGATACTATCACTATTCATATTCTGTTGTGAGAGGTTGTGATAAAATTATACCTGTTGATGTTTTTGTTCCGGGTTGCCCACCAACAGCCGAGGCACTGCTTTATGGAATTGTTCAATTGCAAAAAAAGATTTTACGCACAAAAACAATTATTGTTGAGTAGTGAAAAACTTTTTTAAACTATGTCTATAAAGATAAAATTTTTTTTATGATATTAAAAATTAGATGAAATTCGTTAAAATTAACGCCTTTAACAAATTCTTCATCTGCTTCTATTAACTCTGCAAATTTTGTTTTTGAGTGAATAAAATCACAACTACCAATATCTTTATCGTATATTTTTTTTGACAATTTTTTGGATTCTCGTATAGGGGCCGCTAATTGTAAAGTAGTTTCATTGATGCTTTTGTTTCTTATTTCATCAACCTCGTTATCAAAATATAAACATTTGTTGTTGTGCTCTTTTTTTAATTCATTATCTGTATAATAAAATTCTATTGATATATTTGAATAGCCTGTTCTATGAGAAGGAGCTGGAATACAAAAAGCATAAACATTATTGCCATAACTTTTATATTTTTGTCCGTTGTTTTCAATGTCTTTAACAATATCCGAAACATCTCTGTCAAATATGCCAATAATTCTTTGATTATTTGGTAATTTTGCCAACGATTCTAAACATTTTTTTAACTCACTATCACCACATTCCACGGCATTAATATCGGCAAAATCAAAATCAATGTCGGTTATTTTTAAAGTTTTAAGAGCGGCTTTAAGATGACAAACATCTGTTTTTCCTTCGGTAATAATTATTGGTTTTAATGATGCTATAATTTTGTCTTGTAGAGATTTATTTTGGGATTTAAGTTTGGCATAATTTTCTAATATTTCTTTAGTTCTGGTTTCATGGTTATCTATAATTTTATAAAAATTTTCATTTGCTGTCCGTAATTCTTGATAATCTTCTCTTTTAACGGGTAATATCCTTTTTTCTGTATCGTTAGGTTTAAAAATTTCATAAAAAGTAGCATAATCTGGAGCCAACGATAATGTTGCTGTTGAGTGTGTTACGATTATTACCAATATATTTTTCTTAATAAAAAATTTTTCTATAACAGCAAAAAACATTTTTATTAGGGATGGATTCAGTGTTGCATCGTATTCGTCTAGCAACAAAACTGTGCCTTCCATTTTATCGTTATTCAAGGAAGCAAAAGATAGGGATAATATTGCTTTTTCGCCATCTGATAAATCGGATAATTGTCTTGGATTGCTTTCATCAATATCTCCATTCTTTAACACAGGATATAATGCAGGTTGTCTGTCTATCTCTGCGTTTATAATTTTATAATCTTTTTTAAAATTATATTCAAATTTTAAATCATTAAACAATTCATTTAATGTTGTCCAAGGCTCTGATGTTAAAAAATTTGCATCTAACTCTGTCTTATTGTCATAACATTTAACTTTTTGTTCATTAAGTTTTTGTGCATAAGAAAAAAATATATCACCAATATTTTTGCTAAACATATCATTTGGTTGCCAAACAAAATCATATGGTAAAATATCACTAATTTCTTCTTTGGTAATTGTATTACCTTGAACTTTTTGCTTATCATATTTTTCTGATAAAATCTTTTCTATTGTATTCCAAGAATGTGAAAAAGATAAAAGATGAGGTAAATTGCCATGTGCACGAAGTTGCATACAATGATTATATATCTTGTTTGATGCTTGAGTATAGCCATTTATTCCTGATGTTTGTATAGATGGAGGATTTATATTGTCTTTAAAGGATTTATAAATAATATTATTTTTAATAATCGTAGTTTCATCAACTATAATGGTTGCATCAATTTTTTGACCAACTGCATCTGTTTGGCGAACAATATCCATTATTTGTGATTTTCCACTTCCATTTACACCAGAAAGAATTATTAATTCTCCTTCTATTTTAGATGAAAAACCTCCCTTAAATGACTTATAATCCTGATTTAGCGTAATTATTTTTCATAACACACATATATTCATTGCTTTCTTACCTCTATTTTTAAGTTGTGATCTTTTCTGACTATGTTTGTAATTGGTTTATTTGCGTGTACAGGAGAAACAATAGGTTGTTTTTTAGGTTTAAAACTTTTAAAATAGACCTCAGATACATATCGCACCCCTTTTGCACCTCGTTTTAATTGAACAATAACATCAATAACTTCTTTGATATATTCTTTAATTTCGGCAGGCGGCATACCAAGCCCAGCTTGCATAACCATCAATTTTAATTGCTCAATTGCCATCGCAGGAGTATCGGCATGCACGGTAGAAATAGATCCGGGATGACCTGTATTTATCGCTCGCAAAAAACTAAATGCTTCGGCTCCACGAATTTCACCCACAATAATTCTTTCTGGTCGCAAACGCAAACAAGCTTCAATCAAACTTTGCGTCGAAACATCGGCACGACCTTGACCACCCTTTGAACCCATCAAATGAACATGATTAAGGTGCTTAGGTAGTACAATTTCTCGTGCATCCTCAACCGTTATAAGCCTTTCTTCTGGCGGAATTGCCATTAGCATTGCATTGGTAAAAGTTGTTTTACCGGTCGATGTTCCGCCCGCAATAATCATATTTTTTTTATGTATAATTGCAGTTTTTAAAAATTCTTTTATATTTTTTTGTTCCAATAATTCGGATAATACGGCATTAATTGGATCTGTGGTTTTTTCTGTTGCAGTTTGATTAAATGCACCCATTTTATCATAATCATCAATGCTTAGTTGCATAGACGATGGTTTTCTAATTGCATAACAAATCCCCCCTGGCTCACAAGCTGGCGGTAAAACAACTTGCACACGAAATCCGTTAGGAAGAGTTGCCGAAAGCAAAGGTTTTTCCTCACTAATCATCTGCTCAGTAGATTGTGCAATCAAAGTTGCCATTCCTCGCAAATGATCAAATGTTAAAATCGGCACTTTATAATTTATCATTTCACCTTTTTGTTCTACCCAAATTTCTGCTGGCTTATTTATTAAAATCTCCGTTACATTTGGTTGATTAAAATAAAACATCAAAGGCTCCAAATACGATTGTAGTGCTGTTATTGATCCTGGCATTATTTTTGTTCAGATAATTTTTTAAACATTTTTATTTCTTTTGTTGATAATTTTCTACCTATTCCAAATGTTGTATCATTATTTAAAAATTTATATGTTATATATAAAATACTATGTTTATATTTCTTTTTTATTTTGTTATATTCTGGGCTTCCTATTTTCATACCAAATGTAGTTATAGATAATTTTGGCATTTTTGTAACACCGCCCATCGTATAACAAGTTAACGATGGAATTATTATTTTTATATCTATTAATCCAGGACTAACACAAAAAAAATTAATAGATTGTACTTCAATGTTATGATTTGAATTATTAAAAAGCTTTAATATTATTGTTTGCTTTTTGTCTCCAATTGCATCAAAAGATAAATCAATATCATTAGATTTATAATATTTCCAACAATATCTAAGACACCAAAATATACCACAAAAAATAATAGTTAATATAACATATGGTATGTATTTTATTGGTATGTTAACATAAAAATAAATCGCCTTATCTTTAAATAAATCTGTGATAGAGTCAAAACCCAACAGAAAAAAACTCAATATTGTGCCAATTTTACTAACTATATTATATTTATTATACATTATGTGTATTTTTTAATTCTTTATTATAATCATCATAATTAAAATTTGTTTTTTGGAATTTTTCTTTTAAAATATCAATAAAAGCTCCGCCAAACACATAAATTGTTATTCCAAGCATCATTAATGCCATTATGCCAATTACAATATCATTTGTTGTATTCATAAAAAAATAGATAAATTAAACAATTTTAGAAATATCTTCTCTAGTTGCTATAACATGATCAACAATTCCAAATTCTTTGGCTTCGTCAGCTGTCATAAAATTATCTCGTTCCATTGCGGCCTCGATTACTGATTTTTTTTGCCCAATATGTTTGGTATAAATTGTATTTAATGTTTCTTTAATTCTAGCACTTTCACGAGCATGAATTTGAATATCTGTAACCTGACCACTAAAACCACCCGATGGCTGATGAATCATTATTCTTGAATTTGGCAAACTAAATCTTTTGCCAGCCGCACCTCCAATCAAAATTGTAGCCCCCATAGAACAAGCTTGACCTGTGCAAATTGTAACAACATCTGGTTTTATAAATTGCATTGTATCATAAATTGCAAGCCCAGATGTTACCACCCCACCTGGCGAATTTATATACATAAAAATATCTTTTGATGGATTTTCTGATTCTAAAAACAATAATTGTGCAACAATTAAAGATGCCATTGAATCATTGAAATCTGTTGATAAAAAAATAATTCTTTCGCGTAATAATCTTGAATAAATATCAAAAGATCTTTCCCCTTTGGCACTTTGCTCCACAACCATTGGAACCAATGTTGCAATTTCGCCTGCATTCATAATAAAATAGCTTAAATATATCAAAATAATAATGATATTTTTTTATAACGCAAGATATAATATTTAATCTATTATTTCATTTTATTCAAAACGCCAGTTGTCGAAAAACCATCTAATAAATCTAAAAACTCAACCCTTCCACCATATGCAACGATTTTATCATATTCTGGCAATGTTTTTGCATTGTAATCTTTACCTTTAAATACTATATTTGGTTTTAAAAATAATATCAAATCAATAGGGCTAGTTTCGTCAAACAACACAGTAGAATCTATGGATATTATATTTGAAAGAACCACAATTCTAGAAAACTCGTTATTAAACGGCCTAGAATCACCTTTAAGTATTTTAACTGATTTATCGCTATTTACGGCAACAATTAAATAATCGCACATTTTTTTTGCATTATTTAATAGCTTTATATGACCTTCATGTAAAATATCAAAACATCCATTTGCAAGACCTACAATTTTATTTTGTGATTGCAAATATTGCACAGTTTTTTGTATACATTCTTTTGATTGATTAATCAATTCTGATTTTTCTTTATTATAATAATGTTGCATTTCTAATAAATTTGTTTGTGATGTTCCAAAATGTTTTACCACAATATTTGCCGCCAAATTTGCTAAATTTGCCGATAATATTAAATCATTTGTTTTGCAAAATATTGTAGCAATTGTTGATATGACGGTATCTCCCGCACCTGTAACATCAATAACATCTGATTGCAACAAATTAGGGATATGAATATATTTATTTTTATCAATCAAAAGTTGACCATTTTCGCTCATTGTTATTAAAATATTTTCTATTGAATATTCTTTAATTATTTTTTGTGCCTCTATGGCAATTTCTTCAATATTTACTAATTTTTTATCTATAATTTTCTCAAACTCAGATAAGTTTGGTTTAAACAAAAAACAACCTCTAAAAAAATCTAAATTTTTAGCTTTATTCGGATCAACAAAAACAGATATTCTATGTTTATTGGCGATCTGTATAACAGATTTTGCGACAGATTCTGTTATTAATCCGTAATTATAATTTGATAATACGATGGCATTAAATTTTTTAATATTTTGCTCAACATATTCTATAATAAAATTATTATCGTTACAAAAAAATTCATAATCAGATCTAAAAACACTATGCTTATTTGCAAAGTATCTTTGTTTTACAATTGTTCCTTCGTTTTTTATCTCTACAAAGTTAATATCTTTTTGTTCGCAAATTTTTTTTATTGAATCTCCAGATTTATCTGTGCCAACTGCACCAACACATGTTACTTTTGCACCAAGCGAAGAAATATTATTTGCTACATTTCCATTTCCACCCAAAACATCTAATTGTGATTTTATAATCATTACAGGAACTGGATTTTCGGATGAAATTCTATTTGCTTCGCACTCAAAAAAAGTATCTAAAATAACATCACCAATACATAAAATATTTATATCTGATAAATTAATATTGTTAGAAAAAAAATCGTTAATTTTTTTATAGCTCATTTCTATTATCTTATTATGAATTATCTATTATCCGGCAATCCAATCATACCCCATTTCAAATTTGCAAACTCCCAATAACTGCCAATTTTTTTATAACCATTTTCAAGATAATAAGATGCAGTAATTCTGTTTCCAATAAAAGCCATAATAATAGATGGAATCCAGCAACAAAAAAATGATGATATAAATATCGATAAAGCCCAAACTGGCATTCCACGAAACAAAAATGGTAAACCACCAAACAATAGAATTGTCCAGCTAAATCCCATTTTTACTTCTTTAATTATACCATTATTATTTTTTAGTTGAACATGCATAGCATTTTGCTGTAACATTAAATAAGTTAAGCATACTTTACTAAAATATGCTTAATATAACATAATAAATATACACTAAGAACAAGAGATGTAAGTCAGAAATCTTTCGAATTATAAAAAATTGTTATAATCCAGCCACAGATTCCCCTACGGCTACCTTGTTACGACTTAACCCTAGTCATCAAACCCACCGTGAACGGCTGCCTCTCTTGCGAGTTAGCTCACCGGCGTAAGGCAGATTCAACTCCCATGGTGTGACGGGCAGTGTGTACAAGGCCCGAGAACGTATTCACCGCGACATTCTGATCCGCGATTACTAGCGATTCCAACTTCATGCAGTCGAGTTGCAGACTGCAATCTGAACTGAGGCGTCTTTATAAGGATTAGCTTCATCTCGCGATGTTGCGACCCGTTGTAGACGCCATTGTAGCACGTGTGTAGCCCAGCCCATAAAGGACATGATGACTTGACATCATCCCCTCCTTCCTCCGATTTATCACCGGCAGTATCCAAATAGTCCCCGGCATAACCCGCTGGCAAAATTGGAAAGGGGTTGCGCTCGTTGCGGGACTTAACCCAACATCTCACGACACGAGCTGACGACAGCCATGCATCACCTGTCACAGTTAGGATTGCTCCACATCGCTCATCTCTGAAACGACTTAAACTGTAATGTCAAGAGCTGGTAAGGTTCGTCGGTTAGCATCGAATTAAACCACATGCTCCACCGCTTGTGCGGGCCCCCGTCAATTCCTTTGAGTTTTAGTCTTGCGACCGTAATCCCCAGGCGGATAACTTAACGCGTTAGCTACGGCACCGAAATATTTCTATCCCGACGCCTAGTTATCATAGTTTACAGCGTGGACTACCAGGGTATCTAATCCTGTTTGCTCCCCACGCTTTCACACCTCAGTGTCAGTAACGGCCCAGATAATTGCTTTCGCTTTTGGTGTTCCTTCTAATATCTACGGATTTTACCCCTCCACTAGAAATTCCATTATCCCCTACCGCACTCCAGATAAGTAGTCACAAAAGCAGTTCCTAAGTTGAGCTTAGGGATTACACTTCTGTCTTACAAATCCACCTACGTGTGCTTTACGCCCAGTAAATCCGAGTAACGCTAGCACCCTACGTATTACCGCGACTGCTGGCACGTAGTTAGTCGGTGCTTATTCATTAGGTACCGTCATTATCTTCCCTAATAAAAGAACTTTACAATCCATAGGACCTTCATCATTCACGCGGCATTGCTGGATCAGACTTTCGTCCATTGTCCAATATTCCCTACTGCTGCCTCCCGTAGGAGTCTGGGCCGTGTCTCAGTCCCAGTGTGGCCGATCATCCTCTCAGACCGACTACCGATCGTAGCCTTGGTGGGCATTTACCCCGCCAACTAGCTAATCGGACATAGGCTCTTCAAATAGCGATGTAATACTTATTTATTAAACCCATAAAGCTTAATAAATAAGTAAAAACACCTTTCCCGTCTCCGGTATATGCGGTATTAGCAGTCGTTTCCAACTGTTGTCCCCCACTACTAGGTAGATTCCTATGTATTACTCACCCGTTTGCTACTAAATATTGCTATTCCGTTCAACTTGCATGTATTAAGCATGCCGCCAGCGTTCACTCTGAGCCAGGATCAAACTCTCAAGTTTGATACTGTGTTACCATTAACGATATAAAATCACTAATGGCCAAAAAATACTCAAAAGAAACTGATACTTACAATCTCTTGTTCTTACTGTATATTTATTATATTTACGATGTGTTAGTAATATATTTACTGCAACATCTTTTATAATAGTCAACAACAATTATATTTTTTTTTATTTTTTTTTAAACCATATAAAATAACGCTTTATAAGCGAATATTGACTTATGAAGATAACCCTTTTGGTTCTGAGTTATCATCTGAATCGCTAGATTGTTGCGTTTTTCTCTTGTGGTTAATAATCTCCTGAGTAGGTACTACCGTTTGCTTCCAAAGACGCGATGTGAATAGTTTATCTTGATAGTAAAATATTTTTTTTGTTTTGATTGGCGGAGATGCCTCCACTAATATTATCTGCTGATCCCTATCTAATGCTATAACTTCTTGAGGCAAAAGCAACGCTCTTTGTGCTTGCGATACATTTACCGATCGAGATGCTGGATTAAAATCTAAGAATTTTGGCTTACTAAAAGACGATGATTCAACAGTATAATTACCTACCAGCTCAGAAATAAGCTTGGCGGTCTCAATATTATTCGCAGCGAATGTAATACGATACTTGGCATTCGACAAGAATGAATTCATACCAGAGTCTTCATATGTTCCTTTTAGCTGCTGAGTATCTTGCACAATTAAGAATAGTCTAACATGATAACCACGAAAATATGCTATACCTGCCAAAAATTGCTCTAATTTTCCAACCGTCGGAAATTCGTCCATTAAAAATAGCACACCAAATGGCTCATCTTTACCGGGAATTTTTTTACTTAAAAAGTCTGTTGATTGCTGGTAGAACATTGCCATTAACGATTTTAGTCGCTGAATATTATCTGGCGTTAAGCCAACAAATAATGTAGTTGGAACTTTTTTAAATGTTTGTACATTAAAATCACTTTTTGCGGTTGCTGTGTCAAGTAATGGATTTGCCCACAACTCAAGCCCCGAATTGAGCGTAGAAACCACACCCGATCGCTCTTTATCTGCTTTTTGCAAAAATGCAGCCAAGTTCATATAGGCAACCGTATGAATTTTTTCACCCATGGTATCCAAAACAACTGCCATAGCATAAGCAAAATCATCACCACGAAGCTGACGCACAACTTCTCCAAAAGAAGTTACTTTTGATGTATCTGCAATTAAATATAAAATAATACCAACCAACAAAGTTCGGGCTTCATTCTCCCAAAACTCTTTTTTTTGCAAAATCAAATTTGAAAACTTTTGCACATCATCCACCATTTGCCCAGGTTTTGCAGACACCCAATCCAAAGGATTATAGCAATGAGTAACTCCATTTGGATTTGATGGCTCCCAAACAAAAACACCTTGCTTTAAATGACCACTACGCCAACCACTAGAAAATGCAAAATTTTCCAATTTTATATCATGCACAATTATAGATTCTGTCCAATATAAACAATTTGGTATAGCAAACCCCACACCTTTACCAGAACCCGTTGGCGCAAAAAGCAAAGCATGCTGGTATCCATCACTAATTAAATAGCCTTTTTTATTTTGCCCCATCAACATTCCGGTTTTACAACGCAACCCTGCTCGCTTAATCTCCCACTCTTCCGCCCAGTGTGCATCCCCATAAACTGATGACTCTTTTTTAACTAATCTAAATTCTATTATTTTTTGACGATATTTAAAACATATACCTAAAAATAAACTATAAACTAAAATATGTGGTGCAAAAATTTTTATAACTATAAAATTGTGTGCAGATATTCCAAGTGCTAGCCTATTATCATAGCACCAGTTAAAATAATAAATAGTAGTTTGAAATGCCAATAAAATATTATCAGTAACCGGAATTGTTTGGAGTAATTGTAATGCACTTTGTGGGCTATCAACCAAACAAACCATCAAAACTGTTGCAATATAACAAAAAATGAATACAACACAAGAATATATAAATCCAAGACCTATAAAATTTTGCATCGCCCGCAACCGTTTGGTTGGGTCAAAAATTTTTGCCATAAAAATACCTATTAGAAAAGACTAACTATAATTATAATTTTATATATAAAATAAAATGCAACATTCATAAAAATTCATTTTATGCAAGCTATATATTATATTTTATATATCATAAAAAAAATAATTAATCATCAAAATCATCATTTGTAAGTTTTTCAAGAGCTTCTAATTTTTGATTCTTTTCAATTTTTTGTTTTGTATCGGATAATATTTCAACCATTTTAATTTCAATTTGCTTGATATCTTGCTTTAAAACAGCAGCAATCTCAGATGAAACACGATAAAATGCATTTTCATAAATAACCCTTTCTCCATATGATCTATTTGGATCTCCAACTCCACCAAATAACGATCTAATCATTTCTGCAACAAGCATAATACTTCCCGAATACATTTTCATTTCATATTCTTGAACTCTTTTACTCCATGTGCTACGATTTGTTTTGCATGGCTTTGTTAATATTTCTAAAACTTTATGCACCATTTCTTTTGAGCATAATTTTCTAACGCCCTCCTCTCTTAATTTATGAGACGGTATAAAAGAATGCATATTATCTTTAGCAAAATATATTTTATACATTTGCATAGATGCACCAGCAACTACTATATTTTCTAATGCAACAATCTCGCCTAAACCATGAGATGGGTAGACAATTTTTTCACCAATTTGAAAATGGGCAGCATTAGACAGTCTTTTTCCAGTATTATTAGCTTCGGCACTTGATGGTTTTTTATTTTTAATCATTTAACAAATACTTATTTAAAATACATAATACACATTTTTTAGACTTTGTCAAGTCATTTAATTAATTAACAATAAAAATATTATTGTAGGGAATATTAAAAATATGTATTATTGAATTTAAATCAGGGCTATGATTAAAATTATCAGCAGCATCATTAAAAAAATTTTCTCCATCAATTTTGTTATGATAGTAGTCGGTATTTGATGATAGAAAAGAATATTTTTGTATTAAGTACATATATCTAGCCTTTATAATATCTGGCATATCGGAATATAGGCTTTCAATTGGTCCATTTTTTGCATACATCAGATTAAGAGTGCTATCTGCATCGACAACAAAATCGTTAATATTATAAGAATAAATCATGGGTGGTGTTAAAGATATTTTTGCAATATCATATAAACTGATGTTTAAATCTTGCATTCTTTCTATTGTTGCTTTTTTGTTTAAAGATAAAATGTATTCTAAGTTTTTTTGATCCAAAAGAAAAAGATTAATATTTTTTTTAAAAGCATTAATTTCATCAACAGATTTAACATCGGTATAAAAAATTTCCCAAATAGGATAGGGAATTTTTAACATCCATGTAACATATTTTATATCAGGATCAATCACACCAGACCAGTTTATAATAAATTTTATTTTTGTTAACAATGTAATAGCATTTTTAATAGCATAATCGTTTGTAATTGTAAAGAATCTAGAAAAAGCAAGCCACATTTTTGTAAAACCCAGAGACATTGCATCAATGGCTACATCTTCTGTGTCTGGAAAAAATGATTTCATAATACTCATCATTAATGGCAAAAAATAATCATAAATTTTATGTTTATAGGCATCATCTTTTTTTGTAAAAGTAAGTCCGCTTTTTACAAACAAATCATCGGATATTGCAAACATAGAGATTCCAGAAATATTATCAATACCTCCAATTGGAAAAAACCTAGCACACATTTTATTTTTATAGACAGTTGTTTTTTTTAAAAAATCGTTATTACTTAACATTCCAGATATAAAAAAATGCACAATATCTTTTTTGCTATAATCGTGAGGTAACGGCATAATCACAACAATATTCATTGGTGAATCAGGTATTTTAAAGGTTAGTTCTGCTATTAATTCATTATTTTTATTTTTTGTTATAATTTTAGAATTTGTTTCTGCAATTTTATTTGCCACAAAAATAGAATCTTTTGACAATAAATCGCTGTCATATATAATTTCAGCTTTTATTAATTTTAAACCAATTTCATTGGTATCTTTTTTTAAAATTTCAAAATTTTTATCATATTCGCTTGGTATTTTTGATGCAAAAGCAATACTATAATAAAAAAGAGATATTGTATTATTTATAAATATGAAAAATAATATAATTTTTAATACGGAAGACATTATAAGGGTTGATATTAAATGTGTACAATAACTTGCTATATAATTATATAAGTCTAATATTATTATCAATTAAAATTATTATTTAAAATTAATTGCTTTTTTAAAAAGATTTATATATTAATTATCAAACTTAATTCCTTGAGAGATGGAGCACAGAATAGAAAACGATACTATGGGAGAAGTTAAAGTGTCATCGAATAGATTTTATGGGGCACAAACACAACGGTCGCTTGAAAATTTTAAAATTGGCACAGAAAAAATGCCACCAGAAGTTATAAAAGCATTTATTTATGTAAAAAAAACAGCTGCAATTGTAAATGGAAAGCTTGGTGAATTAAAACAGGATATTACTGATAAAATTGTGGAGGCTTGCGATGAAATTTTAGCCAAATTTGATGATTTTTATGCAACAGAATTTCCTCTTGTGGTTTGGCAAACAGGCAGCGGCACACAAACAAACATGAATGTGAACGAGGTTATTGCAGGTTTGGCAAATTTTAAAGCAACAGGCAAAAAGGGTGGTAAAAGCCCAGTTCATCCGAACGATCATGTTAATCGTGGGCAGTCGTCAAACGATACTTTTCCAACGGTTATGAATGTTGCAACTGTTCTTTTTAGCTACGAAAAACTATTGCCAACTTTGGTGCGATTAAACAACGAACTTGCTGCAAAAGAAAAACAATTTGCAAATATTATAAAAATTGGCAGAACTCATACCCAAGATGCAACTCCAATTACTTTGGGACAAGAATTTGGGGGATATAAAGCACAAATTGGCAATGTAATTTTTGGTGTTTGTCAATCGTTATTTCAGGTGCATAGCTTGGCACAAGGCGGAACTGCTGTTGGCACAGGACTTAATTGTCATACAGATTTTGCACAACAATTTGCAGAAAACTTGATTGATATAGGTGGGTTAAATAAATTAAGTCAACAATTATCAAAATTAAATATCAAAAGAATTATAAAAGAAGATAAAGACAGATCTTTTGCTGAATGTCATTATTTTGGCATGGAAAATTTATTTGGGAAATTTATATCACACCCAAATAAATTTGCAGCTCTTGCTTCGTGCGATGATTTAGTTCAATTTCATGGATCGTTAAAAACTATTTCTGTGGCACTTATGAAAATTGCCAACGATATTAGATTTTTAGCATCGGGTCCTCGCAGTGGAATTGGCGAAATTAGTTTGCCAGAAAACGAACCAGGATCATCAATTATGCCTGGAAAAGTCAACCCAACTCAATGCGAAGCTTTGACTATGATTTGTTGCCAAATTATGGGAAACGATGTTGCGGTTACGGTTGGGGGGTCAAACGGACATTTTGAACTTAATGTGTTTAGACCTATGATTATTCGTAATATTATTCATTCTATGAACTTACTAAACGATGGAATAAATAGTTTTATTGATAATTGCTTAACTGGAATTGTTGCCAACGAAGATAGAATTGCAGAGCTTTTAGAAAAATCTCTAATGTTGGTTACGGCACTTAATCCGCATATTGGCTATGATAATGCTGCAAAAATTGCCAAAACAGCCCACAAACAAAATAAAACTCTCAAGCAAGTTGGCATTGAGCTTGGGCTGTTAACGGCAGAACAATACGATAAATGGGTTGTTGCAAAAGATATGATTTAATAAAAAAATGAACATTGATAGTATTGACATAGAGATTGTTCCAAGTGTATCTCTGATAGAAAAAAATGAAGAGATTCGCTTTGAAACAAAAGATGATGGCTTAAATGTCGCACTTGCAATTATGAAAGATAAAGATGTACCTATTACAATAATAAAAGATATTCAATCATGGCCTGTTCCAACAGATAATAACTATTTAGTGCCATTAAACAAAGAATCAATTATAGATAAAATTAACATATCATGCAATAAAGAAGGTGACTGTGAATGTTTTATGATAGATCCAACTGACTCGCCCCATAAAATACCATTTTTTTTATATAACAAAAATAATAAAAAAAATATAATATTTACAAGTAGCCATGATAAATATACCGCATCAACGCTAAGTACATCTTTGCCTGATGTTAATTTTTTTTATAACAAAGATCATTTTCAGTCAGATAAATGGTCGTGCGGTATATTTGGCGCATATGATCTTGTTGATATTTATCGGCAATATAAAGAAGATCCCGATTTGAAATATTCAGCATCTTGTAATACAAATTATAATCCTATCAATATGAATGCTACATATAGAAAAAGATCTCAATTATCAAAAACTAGAAATCCGGACAATACAGAGGATAATATTATTGTAGACTTTGAAAAAAATAATCTTTCTTATAAAAAAATTGATGGACGCACAAAGCAAGCAAACATATGGAACATTTGGACTCTAGTAGATTTGCACATAAATAAAGCAATAAATCTTACCGATGAATCGCTAGAATTATTAACAAAACATGGTTTTGTATACAAAGATAAACATGATAAAATAAATAAAGTTAATGTACACGCAAGAAATGCTTTTATAGAATCTTATCATAGATCAATAGAAAAACTATCAGATAAGCACAAAAAAACAATGCAATATATAAAACAAAATCCAAAAGATATAAATTTTTCAAAACAACTCGATTATCTTAATAAAAATGCTACTTCCTTAAAAAAAATATCACCGCTTGGCAACATTCGTCTGTTGTGGGCCAAAAGAGAAAGTAGAAAAAAAACTCCTAATACATATAGACTTTAATTTATCCATTATTTGAAAATTCGTTTTCCATAGCAGATATATCTATTCTGTTATGATGAGATAAAGCTAACGGTTTTTCTTTTTTAAATCGACCTTTTAACATATCTTCATTTTCTTTTTCTATTGAAAAATCGGTGATAGACATATATGTGCTTTTATAGACATCATATTTATTTATTAAATCTTCTTTTGTGCCATTACTTATCAGCAAAGCATATGCTCTTAGATATAAATATCTTGATGGAAATAAAAGTGTTGAAAAATTAATACCATATGCAAATGCGGTGTTTCCAAGCCATGAATACATCAATGAAACACCAAGGGGCAAACCAATTCCGCCAGTATAAGGATTATACAGATTCATTGCAATAATCAAAGGAAATTCAAGGCTATTTGTAAGAGTGCTCGGTCCCCAAATAGGCATAACAATATAAGGTCCGCGCGGAATACCATAATAAACTAAGGTTTGATCAATGCTTTTTTGTGGTTTACGAAGCCCAAGCTCTCCTGCAAAATCATATATTCCGGCATAACCAAAAGCTGTATTTAAAATAAAACGCCAACCTATAATAAACATACTTTCTATATCTAGCTGTGCAATAGAATATAAAAAATGAAGCGGTGTATTATTCCAATGATGATAAAAATTGTCAACGACACCCAAAAAAACTGGCGTTGTAGAATAATATCCTTCGATAATTTTTATCATAAATAATTGATCTATTTTATTGTTAAATTCAAAAATTTTACGATTAACAGATTGCCACGGATCATAGATAATAGATTTTTTTTCGTCATACAAATCATTATAAAAGTCAGCTTCCGATTCCGCCTTTATTTTAATTTGATTAAACAAAAACATTGGATTCAAAGGTGGGCTTCGCTCTGCATCATTTATCGTAAATGCTGTTTGGTATTCATTTTCTGCTTTTGCTATTGATATATTTATAAATAAATATAAAATTAAATATATTTTTTTCATCATTTATAATTCACAAGTGGATTAATTCCGGCCATAGAAAGTATTGTATAATAAGAAATTATTTGATTTTTTTTCATATCAATAAGATCAATTTTTTTCTGCAATAAATTATACTCTTCTGTGAGCAAGTCTATATCAGATGTGATTTTATTTTTATAATTTTGTTTGATTTTAGCTAAGTTTTTCTCTGCAATCTCTACATATATTTGCTTGGCTTTTGTAATTTTTGTTAAAGATTTATAGTTAATCCAAATTTGCTTACCGCCAGAAATAATATCTTGTTTTTGTTTGCTATAAGTCATATTTGCTAGTTTTTGTTTTTTAGCGGCCAAATAAATATTTGTCCAACTTTGCCCTCTATCAAAGATAGGTATCATCATTGATACACCAAAATAATCACTAATGCTTGTTGAATTTCCAACAAAACCATGACCTAGATCAAATCTATTGTAATCAAGTGAAAATCTCGGCAACAAACTTAAATATGATAAGGCATTTTGTGTTTCGCTAACTTCTGCATCATTTTTAAATACCTGTAATTGTTGATTTTTTTGCATCATTAACCCCTCAAATTCCTCTATATTTTGAATTGGCAATGTATCGTAATTTTTTGTTAAATCGGTATTTTCAAGCTTTGATTGCGTTAAAAACAAATAATCTGATTCATACTTTTCAAGACTTGCCTCTATTTGCAATATATTTGCTTCTGCCTCTAAAACGGCGACATTTATTTGTTCTAAATCTATCTCTGATATAATTTTATTATCGAACAAAATTATAGATTTTTCTAATTTTTTATTTGCAATTGTTTGTGCTATTTTTGCAGCATTTAGCATTTCTCTTGAAGATGCAATATTTACATATACTTGAACCACCTTATTTACCAATTCCGATGACTTAGCGTTGCCACTATATAATGCAGATTTATAGTTTGTTCCAGAAAAATAAATAAATGGCAAGCTATAATAAAGGCTAATATCCAAATTTGCCGTAAGCTGATGATAGCCCTGAAACGAACCACCAAGAAGAGTGCTAAAAATATTTTGCTGACCACCTGGCTGTGTCGTGTTGTTAGCAAGCCTTTGACTTATTGCATAATTAACATTTGGCAATAAACTGGAAAAAGATTGTATATATGTGCCAAATGCAAGATCATTTTGTGCTTCTATTATTGAGGCATCGCCACTATTTTGCATTGCTAAACTAACCGCATCTTCTATTGTTACCGCTTTTGAAGACCAAGAAAATAATAGCAATAATAATAAATATTTAACCATTTTTTATAATAAAATTATCATTAATTTTATCTCCATCTTTCACAAAATCATTACCAGAAACAATAACTAAATCATCATCTGCTAGCCCTTCAACAATCATATATCTTCCATTGTCACTTAAAATATTTATGTTTTTAAACAAAACAATATTATTTTGTATAATCTTAATACCAATTTTTTCGTTTTGTATCGATAAAATATCACTAGGGATTATAAAAGATTTTTTAATATTATAATAAATTTTTATACTGCAACTATCGCCACCTATAATATCTTTATATTTTTTTGGCTTAATGATAACAGAAAAATATCCAGTTTTTGGATCAATTACATTTTCGAATCTACTAACATAACCATCAATTTTTTTATCATCGCAAATTATATCAACATTTTGATTTTTTTTGATATCATTAATATGTTTACCTTGCACAGGAACGGCTATTGAAACTTTATCATCTTTTATAATTGAATAAACAGGACTTTGCCCACCTGGAGCATCTTTTCCGTTAACAAACTGTCCTTCGTTGACAAAAATATCAATTAATGTTCCGTCAAAAGGTGCCCTAATTTCTATATTATTCCTTGATAATTCAGCCCTTGTTTTAATCGCAGATGTAAGTTCGTAATTTGTTTTTGCGGTATTTAATTCCGATTCAGAAATAAGATTTTTTTCAAACATTTGTTGAGCCGCGGTATATATTTTATTTGCATTTTCTTGGTTTAATTTTGCGCCCTCAAACGATTGCACAATATTTCTTTCTTTTAATGTCATAATTAAATCGCCTTTTTTAACTTTTGAATGCCCGTTAATATATATTTTATCTATATCCGAGCTTGCCTCAGGTATAACTGTTATTTTATTGCCGCTAGAAAAATTACCGTACCCAACTATCGTTGCATAGTTATCACCATTTTTTACTTTTATTGTTTGTATGCTTTGCTTGATTTTTATATTTTTTTGTGTAAAAAATTTAGCGCCAACAAAAAAAGATATTTTTATAAAAACAAAGCTACATATAAGGATTATGGCAATATTCTTTTTTTTATAAACCAACATATGCAATCTATTAATTAACATTTTT
>CAMCQG010000019.1 GCA_945876965.1 Rickettsia typhi | reverse complement strand
TGACGAAAAAAATCAATTACAACTAGAAATGTTTTTAGACAATAAACATATGATTGAATTTGTGGGGCATAAAAATAGCAAATATTTAGCCGAATTTATGAAATTTTTAGCAAAAACAGATGATATGGCAACAAAAGACAAAATTATTGCAATGATTAATGAACATATTTGATTATAAACATTATCCAAAATCTATTTTAAACCCAAAGTATATCTTTTAATTTTATCAAAACATTTTTCTTCAATTTGACGAATTCTTTCTTTTGATAAATTAAATTTTATACTTAAATCATCAAGAGTCAATTTAGGTTCTGCTAAATTGCGTCCACAAAAAATTATTTTTTCTCTTTCATCAAGAGTTGCAATTGCATTATTTAACATAGTAATTCTTGTTGTTTTTTCATCTGTTATAATTGCTAACTCCTCAGGATTCTTTAAATCAGATTGAATGGTGTCGCCAAATTCTATCGAGTCGCCATCGCTTGATATTGCTTTATTTAACGATATATCAGGGCTAGACAAACGAATATCAATTTCTGCAAATTCTTCAACGGTGCTACCAACATATTCGGCGGCTAATTTTGCATTTTGCCCATTTAAAGACATTTCGGCAGATAAACCGAGGCGTTTTTTTATTTTTGCTAAATTAAAAAAAATACGCTTTTGTAAAGATGTAGTGCCAATTTTAACAAGCGACCAAGATTGCAAAATAAAGTCATTAATATAAGCTTTAACCCACCAAGAAGCATATGTTGAAAGCCTAAAACCGCTTTCGGGATTAAATTTTTTAATTGCATGTATCAAGCCTGCATTTCCTTCTGCTATTACATCCATCATTGATATTCCATAATTTTTGTATGCAAAAGATATTCTAACCACATTTTTTAACTGACTTTTTATAAGCTGATTTGCAATGTCTATATTGCCAGTTTTTGCAAATTCTGTTGCCAATAAAAGCTCTGTTTCTTTGTCAAAAGGCTTGATATTATTTACTTCTTTTATATATTTAGATAATATTGAATCGGTATTTTTAACCTGAATATTGTCGGTAGTTATAATAGACATATAAGAAAAGATAAATATGTTAACCCACAAATTTACCCAATAAAATAATAATCAAGTTTTTATTTAATAATAAATATTGTTGTTTTTAATTTTACATATCATATATTGCTATTATAATTATTTTTATTATTATGGATGAAAAAGAAAAAAATTCACTTCTTAGCAGTTATTCAGTGAGTGATGAAGCAATAAGAAAATTATTTATGGATTGTGAAAAAATAGAGCTATATGTTTTGGAAAATAATAGGAGCATAATAACGGGGCTCATAGATACAAAGAAAATAATAGAAAAAACGATATTTGCTGATGGTGATAGCAATATATATGAATATAAATATCGGTCCGATAAAACAATACAACAAATAATATCAAAACATTACAAAAAAGATGACAATCAATCGCTAAATCCAAAATTAATAATACGCACAGAAGATGGTATTGAAATTGAAAACAAAAAGACAGAATATGATAGTAATGAGAAGAAAAAAAATGAAATATGTATAATATATTATCCTGATACAAAGATCACAAAAAAGACCGAGATAGAATATGAGAACGGGAATGACAAAAAGAGAATAGAGACAGAGTATGATGCTAATGGAAAGCTCACAAAAAAGATCGAGATAGAGACAGAGTATGATGATAACGGGAATGACAAAAAGAAAATATGGACAAACTATAATTCTAATGGAAAGCTCACAGAAAAGATCGAGATAGAATATGATAACGGGAATGAAAAAAAGAGAATAGAGACAGAGTATGATGCTAATGAAAAGCTCACAGAAAAGATCGAGATAGAGACAGAGTATGATGATAAAGGGAACGAAAAAAAGAGAATAGACACATACTATAATGCTAATGGAAAGCTCACAAAAAAGACTGAGACAGAATATGATGAGAACGGGAATAAAAAAAAGACAATATGGACATACTATAATGCTAATGAAAAGCTCACAAAAAAGACCGAGATAGAATATGAGAACGGGAATAAAAAAAAGACAATATGGACATACTATAATGCTAATGAAAAGCTCACAGAAAAGATCGAGATAGAGACAGAGTATGATGATAACGGGAACGAAAAAAAGAGAATAGACACATACTATAATGCTAATGGAGAGCTCACAAAAAAGATCGAGATAGAGACAGAGTATGATGATAACGGGAATAAAAAAAAGAGAATAGAGACAGAGTATGATGCTAATGGAAAGCTCACAGAAAAGATCGAGATAGAATATGATAACGGGAATGAAAAAAAGAGAATAGAGACAGAGTATTATGCTAATGGAAAGATCACAAAAAAGACTGAGATAGAATATGATAACGGGAATGAAAAAAAGAGAATAGACACAAAATATAATTCTAATGGAGAGCTCACAAAAAAGACAGAGACAGAGTATGATGCTTTGGGAAAACCAACATCACAGATATACCAAGAGTACACAGGAGATAATGAGAACACGGAAGCATATAGAAGTGCCACATTTAATGAGGATGGAGTATCTATTGTTAAGGATAAGAAGGGAAATGTTATAAAATATAATAAAGATTCTGATATTGATATTGCTTTTGCTGGTATCAATAATAATAGAACCCCTGATATTATAGATAAGAAAATTATACAATTATGTAAAGCAATTAATAAAGAATATAAAAAAGAAATAGCAATTATTCATACAGATATTGTTGATAAAGATACCATAGATGACGCAATTGATAATAAATTAAAAGATAATCAGGTTTTATTTTTGAGTTTTAAAGACCATCAAGTTTGCGTAGCTAAAATAGGGGGTAAATTATTTAGCGTTGGAATGTATAATAATATGTATAGAGCTACACAGGATGTTGAAAATACTATTCTAAAACAATCTAGCAGAAATGGCGAATGTGTTAATCTGGCCGAAATAATGGCATTATTTAGTGCAAAATGGATTAGCGAAAGAGGTGAGAAAAACCCAGAAACCGCAGCTGATGATTTTAGGTGGGCAATTAAGAAATTTGCAATTGAATATCAAAATGAAAAATTATATGACTATTATGCGGATGAAACTTTAAAGTTAAGGCATTTTATTGATTTGCCAGATTCTGTTAAACAAAAAATTGAAGCTCTAGAGGAATATAATAAATTAAGCGATGATGATAAAAAAAATACAAAAGAAGCAGTATTAATAAAAAACCATAATACTCTTTCGAATGGTGTTTCAAGGCGAAATAATTATGGCTTTTTAGGTAATATCGCTGTTACCCAAAAAAATAGCACAACAAAGGATGATATTTCAACATCTTATAAAAAAATTAAGATTGAAGAACAAAATAAATGGCAAAAAATAATTACTAATAGACATAATGAATTTGGCTCTAGCAAAGAAATATAAATACTTAAAAATTCATTATTTATTCATTTTTCATGGCGGCTTTTAAATGCACAAAATCTTCATCGGCGTGATACGATGATCTGGTTAGGGCAGATGAAGAAACCATTTTAAATCCTTTTATATATGCCATTTTTTTGTAATAATCAAATTCTTCTTGCTGAACATAACGCATAACTTCGGCATGTTTTGGGGTTGGTCTAAGATATTGCCCAATTGTCATAAAATCAACATTTGCGCTTCGTAAATCGTCCATAACTTGCAAAATTTCCTCTTTTGTTTCACCTAAACCTACCATTATTCCCGATTTTGTAAAAATTGTTTTATCGAGCTCTTTAACTCTTTTTAGTAAATAAAGAGAGTTAAAATATCTAGCACCAGGGCGAATTTTATTATATAAAGATGGCACAGTTTCTATGTTATGATTAAAGACATCTGGCTTTGCCTTGACTACAACCTCAACACTTAATTTTTCATCTTTTCTCAAAAAATCTGGCGTTAAAATTTCAATTGTTGTTTTTGGGCAGTTCTTACGAATTTCTGCAATTGTTTGTGCAAAATGATTAGCCCCGCCGTCTTCTAAATCGTCACGATCTACCGATGTTATAACGATATGCCTCAAACCTAAATCCTTTGCCGCCTGCCCTACCCTTTCTGGCTCGTGCGGATCCAATAAATCTGGCTTGCCTGTGGCTACATTACAAAATGCACAAGCACGGGTGCAAACAGATCCTAAAATCATAAATGTTGCATGTTTTTGTGCCCAACATTCGGCAATATTGGGGCATGCTGCCTCAACACAAACTGTGTTTAAGTTATGTTTTTTTGTAATTGCAACCGTTTCATCAAAAATTGCTGAATGAATTGGCACGCGGATTTTTGGTTTTATTGTAATAATAGCTTCTGACACAATATTTTTAATTTAATAAACATTTATAGCATTATATCAAATATTATAAAGTCAAATATAAATAGATTTTTTATATAGATCTAGTTTTTTTCACTAGGTCATTATTGATACCTTCTTGATATTGCCTACTTTCTTTTAATTGACTATTTCTTTTCATCAATACCCCTAATTCCTTGGCCGCAGCTATTGCAGGACTTATTAATGCCATTGGATTACCGGCTGCCGCACCAGCACCAGCACCAACTCCTGTTATTGCCCCTTTTACAACAGCACCAGCACCTTTACCAATACCCGCAACAGCATTTCCAATGCCAGCACCTATTTTATCTGCATTTTCTGCCCTAGCTTGTGTACGATTAGTTTTTTCTCGTTGTTTAATTGGATCTGTTACTGTCAATCTTTTATTTTCTGCTTCATTGGCGGCTATTTTTCTTTGATTATCTGCGAGTTTCACAGTAAGTCTATTTTTTTCTTTTTCTTGTTGCAATAACGAATCTCTGACTGCTTGATTTTTTTCATTTTTTAGCTTTTCTCTTTCTTTCTCAATTTTAAAATCTGCTTCTTTTATTTCAATCTCAAGCTTTGCATTTTCCTTTCTTATTTTAAGATCAATCTTTGCTTCTATTGCTTTTTGTTTTAGTATAAACTCTGTCATTTCTTTGGCTTCTTTGACGCCACCGTGCATTTGAGCCTTTAAAATATTTATTTGATCACCTTTATCTAAATTGAGTCCATATAAAAGTTTATGATTATTTGTTTGTCCCTTGTTACCCAAATTAAGTTCCTCCGAAAGACTATTTAGTTCATCTGTGGTAACTATTTTAGGGACATTGCTACTCATACATAACAAATTTTAAGAACCTGATCTATAATATTTTGCACACTTGGAATTGCTGCAGATTCAAGGTTTTTTGCATATGGTAGCGGAACATCAACAGCACAAACACGAGCAACAGGAGCATCAAGATAATCAAATGCTGCCTCGCCTATAAGATATGCAATTTCGCTACCAATTCCAGCAAAACCCCAGCCCTCTTCAACACAAACAATACGATTTGTTTTTTTAACAGATTCTATAATCGTGTCAATATCAAGTGGTTTTATTGTTAATAAATCGATAATTTCTGGATTAATTCCATGTTTTTCACGCAGAATTATTGCAGCTTCATAAATTTTTTCCATCATCCATGAAAAACCAACAATAGTTACATCTGTGCCGTTTTGTGTAACCAATGCTTGCCCAATTTCTACTGAGCTTTCATCTGTTTCAAAACTTTTGCCATACATCAATTCATGCTCTAAAAAAACAACCGGATTATTATTTTGAATCGAAAGTTTTAGTAATCTTTTTGCATCCGCAGCCGAATAAGGTGCCACCACAATTAAACCTGGGCAATGCCCATACCACGATGCAAAACATTGAGAATGTTGTGCTCCTACACGACTTGCCGAACCATTTGGTCCCCTAAAAACTATTGGACAACCTACTCCACCGCCAGACATATAATTTGTTTTTGCAGCAGAATTTATAATTTGATCAATCGCTTGCATTGCAAAATTAAATGTCATAAATTCAACAATAGGTCTCAAACCAGACATTGCACTACCTACAGCAATTCCTGCAAAACCATGCTCTGTAATAGGTGAATCTATCACCCTTTTTGCTCCAAATTCTTGTAATAAACCCTGAGTAACTTTATATGCCCCCTGATATTCGGCAACTTCTTCGCCTATAATAAACACATCTTTATTGGCTCTCATTTCTTCTGCCATAGCATCACGCAAAGCATCTCTAACTGTTATTTTTGACATAAAAATATAATAAAATACGCAAAATCAAATAATTGATAACAATATTTTTTTACATTGCAAGATTTTTTTAATTTGATTATTTTTTTAAAATAAAACATCAAATTTAGATATTTATTATTAATCGTTGCCAGCATTAAAAGATGAAAAAAGATTTATACAAAAAGATTGCAACGAAGAAGGATAACAATATTTATTATAATTATCATTTTGGCTATGTTGATAATTTATATCAATTTCGTTTTTTAATATAGTGAACAATGCAAGGCTTGTATTTGTTGCTATTTGTTGCATTGGAATTTTTATATAATCAAAAAAATTACTTGGTTTTTCATAAAAAAATGGCAAATAATGAATATAATTCATAATTTTTATACCATCTATTATAGATAAATGCATTGCATTTGTTTGTGTGGCATTTTTAGTAAATGTTGCAAGAGTTTGCTTGTTTATTATAACTTCATCAATTGGCAAAATTGTTAAATTTTGTGCATTTACACCAGTCGAAGTTTGAGATAATAAATTAAATTGTTTAATTTTATCAACGGTATCGCCAAAAATATCTATTCTGTGTCCGGTTTCGTGATCAATATTTGCAATATCGATTATATCTCCTCGTATTGCATAATCTCCATAATTTTGTGCATTATTTGTTCGCATATATCCCAGCTCAGTTAATGTGAGAGAAATTATATCTATGTCTGTTTTTTGCCCAACTTGCAAAGAAAATACAAGTTTTTCAAGCATATTTACAGGAATTGTCAATGGCATTATAGCTTTTGGTGTGGTCAAAATAACTATATCATCTTTATTTTTTAATATAGCATATAATGCTTTTATTCTTTCTGTTAAAATATGCCTACTTGGCGAACATTTATCATAAAAATCGCAATCCCATTCCGGAAAAACTATCGTTTTTATATCGCAAAAAAATGAAAAATTATGTTCTAAACGCCATAAATCTTTATTTGATTCTGCAAAAAAAATTGTTGCACCATTAAAATTGTTAGCAATATTATTTATTTCAATCGGATAACAATCTTTGATAGTTGCATCAATTATTTTCATATTTTATAAATAATTTTTCTTGCAGCCATAACAACATCATTTGCCTGATCCTCGGTTAATCCGCCAACAATTTCAGATAATTCATATCCAGCCAAATCTGCCAACTCAGTCAGGGTATTTATCTTATTATTATGCAATACAAAAATTTGATCATCACGAAGATGCGGCATTTTTTGCAACTGTGGATCAATATTTAAATCTGTTACCATTTGAGATGATTTTACCGATTTATTATTCAAACAATCTATTGCTCTTTGTTGAATTTCCATGGCAATATCATTGTCGAAACCATCTATTTTTGTAATTTTATCAATTGTAGAATTTGCAATCGACTCAACTGTTATAAAGCCTTCTGATACCAATAATTGTGCGATAATTTCTTCCACATCAAGCGCATACAAAATAAGTTCTGTTGCTTGTTTAAATTGCGTCATTGCTTTTGTTTTTTTATCACTTTCTGATATCAAATCAATATCACATCCAATAATTTGGGATGCAAGTTTTGCATTTTGACCCCTACGACCAATCGCCATACTCAATGATTCATCCGGTATAACAATTTCTATTTTATTGTTATCAGCCATATATGTTGTCTTGATTGCTTTTGCAGGAATAATAGCATTTTTTGCAAATACAGTAATGTCCCTATCCCAACCAACAATATCAATTTTTTCACCTTTAAGTTCGCCCATAATAGACATAACTCTGCTTCCGCGTGGCCCAATACATGCTCCAACTGCGTCAAAGCGTGGATCGTTTGATGAAACTGCAATTTTAGCACGAGAACCTGGATCACGAGCAATCGCTTTAATCTCAATTAAGCCCTCAGATATTTCACGAACTTCGTCATAAAATAATTTACCCAAAAATTCATTTGATGTACGAGATAACACAATTTGAAAATCAACATTACTACGATTAACCTCTTGAATAAACGCAGTAATTTTATCACGAACATTATAAACTTCACCTGGTAATAATCCGCTTTTAAAAATAATAGCCTCTGTTTTGCCACCAATTCCAACAATCATATGAGAATGTGCAACTTTTTTTATCATACCTGTGGTAATTTCGCCTTGGCGTTTTGAATAATCATTAAATTCAATTTCTTTTTCGATAGAACGAATTTCTTTTAATAAAATTCCTTTCATGTTGTTGGCAGTTTGTCTTTCTGAGTGAATATTTGGCAATGATTCCTGTATTTTATCACCCAATTTAGCTTCACGATCATAGATTAAAGCTTGTTTCAACGATAATTCTGTATTAATATTATTAACATCTTCTACAACCGTCATTATTCTATAAATTTGTAATTCCCCAGATTTACGATTTACTTTTGCAACAATATCGCTATCTTGCCCATATCTATCTTTGCTAACTTGAACCGCAGAAACCTCAATTGCATTTATAACCGATTCTTTTGAAATTGTTTTTTCATTTGATAAAAAATCAATAGTATCCAAAATATCCGTATTTCCAACATTACTAACCGCCATAATCAAAACATATAATTTAAAAAAATCCCCCCTACAAGAGCAACCAAGTAGTATAACACACAGCAATTTTAGTGGGAACCATCAACCTAAAACACAATAAATATATTAGTCAAGTTTTTTTATTTCTGTTTTTTCAAGATTATATAGTTCATAAACCAAGGCATCAATTTGGTTAATTTTTGTTTTTCTGCTTCAAAATGTGTTATTAAATATGATTTTTATGAGGCAATTAATTTGCCTTGTAAATAAAAAAAATATGGTTTCAGTATAGTTTGAATAAAATTAAAAATGAATGGATAAACTGCTTAAATTATTACATAAATTTTGGGTGGAACATATTGAGCCATACAAAGATTTCTTTAAATATATTAAAGATGCTATAGAGTATATAACCTGTATAGCATCTGGTATTTCTGCAATTTTTTCAAGAATTAGTGATTGGATTGGTTGGTTCCCGGCAATGCTAATTGGTATAGGTATTGCTGTTTTGATAATATTTATAATTAAGTGTTGCTTTTTTGCTGTAAATTATATTGGATGTAATCTATCTAATATAAAAACAATTAATGCTATTGAAAAGGAACAAATGCTATCAAAAAATAGGATAACTGAGAAACAAGAGGAAGCATTAATAGAGATAAACAAAACACAACAGATAGATAAAAACAAGAATGAATTGGTGATACAAAATAATCTTACTGAATTATTAAATCAAAGAGCCGATGGTTTGATTACGGACGATGTTTGTAAAAATAAATTAGACTTGCTTTTAAATCAAATATCTGAAGACAAAAAACAATATTTTACCTCGTTTATGCCACTTTATTGTGAAAAAAAACAAGATTATACACAAGAAGATTGTAGCAAATTTGAGGAATTATTTCGTGCATATTTTTGGAAAATTTTAACCGAAACAAAAAAGAAATTGCTTGAAAAATTGATGAATAAAGTTCATGAAATATCCACAAGAGCCATGATGTTTTTAATACATCTTGATGAAAATGATATAAATACTTTAAAACAACAATTTAGATATGTAACTATAGTTAATAATTTTGGCTATATTGCAAAATGTAGTGACATTCAGGATATTTTTAACACTTCTGGATTAAATGCTATTGGTTTTGCAGATAAGCTAAAGTTTTTTAATGATATTTGGCAAATTGATGCCATCGGTAGAACAACCTCATATAAGTTAGAATCTTGGCATATAAAAGATGATATATTTTGTTTGAAAAATCAAATAACTGGTAACGGAGTGTCATTAACTTTAGAACAAATAAAAGAAATCGATATTGATACATTAAAATTGGTATTGCAAAATATACAAAGAATTATATTTAGAATTGGCATCCGGCCTCTTATTGTTACAAAACAACCAAATTATTTAGAAAAAGAAATAAAAATGGATATATTTGCGCAACTTACAGAAGTTGGTGTAGAAATATATGGTTTATTAAAAGATGAAATTGAAGAGATGCCTCAAGATTATATACAAAAGGTATTGGAGTGTAATCAACAAAAATATCCTGAATTAGGATTCATACTAAATTAACTATGACCGCCCTTAAACAAATTTTTAAGGTTATCAAGAGGAATTAAACCTTTTTCTCGACAAAAAACAATAAAATCATCTTCTCATAAGTTTATCTTTTGCCAATAAAAAATGAATATAAACCCTTGTTCTGTTGGTGTGCCCAAAATTTTAGAGAAAAAACCACCCCCTACAAGAGCAACCAAGCAGTATAACACACAACAATTTTAGTGGGAACAATAAATACTAACAAACTAAAAAAATATTAGTCAAGTTATTAAATTTTTTTTAGCATAAATAATAATTGCAAATTATAGAATAACTCCTTTATGTAATATTATTATATAATATCAAATATTGTGAATTTATTAAATCTCAAAAAAGATGCCCCAGAATACACAGTTTCTGGTATAACCTCGGCAATTCGTGATATAATCTATGAAAATTTTGCAGCGATTAAAATTCGTGGTGAAGTTTCTGGCTTAAAAATAAGCAACAAAGGGCATGTTTATTTTAGCTTAAAAGATGAAAATAGTACAATAAATGCAGTTTGTTTTGCATCTAATTTTAAAAGATTAAAAGTTAGTTTAGCCGATGGCGTAGAAATTTTAGCATATGGTCAAATTGATACTTTTGGATCAGGATATCAGCTTAAAGTTGAAAGCGCAGAATATGCGGGGGTTGGAGCATTGATGAAATTAATGGAAGAACGCAAGCAAAAATTACTCAAAATGGGACTATTTGATGCTAGCCACAAAAAACCTATTCCACAATCATTCGAAATAGAAAATATTGGCATAATTACATCTCCAACAGGTGCCGTAATCCAAGATATAATAAATCGTGTAACAGAGCGTTATCCAAAGAATATATTGCTTTTTGGCGTATCTGTGCAAGGCGTTGAAGCCCCAGAACAAATTGTTGCAGGCATAAAATATTTTAATAATGATGCGCCCATAAAACCAGAAATTATAATAATTGCCAGAGGCGGTGGAAGCGTTGAAGATTTATTTTGCTTTAATGATGAATCGATTGCAATGGCAGTTTTTGAATCAAAAATTCCAATAATTTCGGCAATAGGCCACGAAACAGATACGACTATAATAGATTTTGTATCAGATTTAAGGGCTGCAACTCCAACAGCGGCAGCAGAAATCATAACAACTCCAACAATTACAGAATTGCAAGAAACAATAATTGCAAATTATCGATTAATTTATGATATTAATAACAGAAAAATAATAAATTTTGGTGAAAAGAATGCACTTTTAATACAAAGATTAAAAAATAATATAGAAAAAAAAATTCTTGTTATGCAAAATAAACAACATAATAAAATGCAAAATTTTTTTAATGCAAAAAATAAAATGCAAAAAAAATTAGATTTTTATTCACAAAAATTAAAAATTAGCGATAAAGCAATATCTTTTTTTGCACAAAATATTTTAAATAAAATTAACAATTTAAAAAATAAAATACAAGTTTCAGTCTGGCGCACATTTGATAATTTTATTTCTATACGAGAATCAAAAAATACATTGTTTTTACAGGCAAATAAAAATAAAATTATAAAAATTGAAACCAAATTTGATAAATTAAAACAAAGCATTTCATATCTTGATTTTGCTAAAAATCTTCGTAAAGGATATGCAATTATTTTAGATAAAAACAATAAAATAACAAAAGATGTTAAACAGTTAAATGAAATGCATTATGTAAAAGTTAAATTACATGATGGTTTTGTTGAGATTGAAAAATAAAAATTAAACTAAACCACAGCAGATATAATTGATTTAATTAAATTAATAGTTTTATCATTTTTATCGTTTGCTGATAAATATTCCGAAATCTCGGCACCTAAAAATTTATTATTATTTGTAATTTGTTTTAAAATATCAGAAAAATCTTCGTCAAAAATTAAACCACCATTTTCAATATATCCAGTTGCTGGTGCAATCGAAGGGTCAAATGCGTCAATATCGATGCTAATTCCAAAACCAATTGTATTTTTTGTGACTATTTTGTGTGCTTGCGTTAAAATATTAGCGATACCATTTTTTTGCACATCTTCGATATAAAAAATTTTACAACCTAATTTATTTAATAAATCTTGCTCTTCTTTTTGATAACTTCTAATACCAACAAAACAAATATTTTGTGGTTTTATTTTTGGATAATCTGATAAAATTTTACTCATTTCGCAGTTGCCTTGACCAAGTAAAAATGCAGCAGGCATACCATGAAAATTTTTGCTATGCGAAGATTCTGGCGTATGAGAATCAAGATGTGCATCGATCCAAATTAATCCAATATCTCCATCTTTTCGTTTTGCTTCTGCAACACCGCTCCAAATTCCTACTGCACCAGAATGATCTCCGCTAAAAAATAACCCTTTATCATTTTGTTCTATAAGTTTTTTTGCAGCAATTGCAACATTTATATTTAGCTTTAACAGCTCTGGTAAAATTTTTAATTGTGCTTTATTTGATTTTGCAAAAAAAACATTTTGCCAGTCTAATTTTATACCTTGATTATAAAAGATATCCCAAACACCAAGTGCTGCCCCCTTATCTCTTGCCGCCATATCAGATGCCACGCCTATTGCTTTCATATAAAAATAAATAATTGCATTTAAAAAAAACATTTTTAAACTACCTTGTAGTAATTTAAATCAATTTTTATGTTTTGCAACAAAATAATAATATCTTTTGCAATATTATTATTATTTTCTTGTAATCAATCGCCAAAAGTTTATACTCCAAGAGAAGTTGTTAAATATAGATATAATCAAGTTGCACCGACTAATACAATAGAAATTCAGCCAATAAATCCAGTGACAGGACTTTATGCAAAAGATGAATTTAGAGTAGCATTGCTTTTACCTATGACTGGTGATAAAAAAGATATTGGTAAGCAAGTTTTTGATGCTGTAACAATGGCAATACAAGATTTAAATGCAGACAATATAAAACTTTTTGTGTTAGATACGGGAGATGATATTATAAAAGCAAAAATTGCGGCAAAACATGCAATGTCAATTGATGTTAAAATTATTATTGGTCCTGTGTTTAGCTCCGAAACAAAAGCTGTTAAGGGTATTATAGAACCGCTGGGTATACCAATCATTTCTTTATCCAATAATACCGCATTAGCATCTTCAACAACTTATATGTTTGGCGTGTCGCCAGATACTTTAACCAAAGCTTCATGCGATTATTTAGTACAAAAAGATGCAAAAAATATAGGATTATTACTGTCAAATACTAATAGTGGTTTTATACTGGGTAAATATTTAAATAAAATTGCACCAGAAATGCACGCAAATATTATGTCTACAGAATATTATAAATCTAATGATCAAAAATCAATTCTTGATAGTATTAGCAAAATATCTAGAAATAAAACTAGAGAATATTTATTGGATAGCTTTGGCAACGAATATTTACAAAAAGCTGGCACAAAAAAAGATAAAAAAGCTACTCCTCCGCAAAAAAAAATACTCAAAATGAATACTATCTATATTGATGCATTTGGACAAGATTTATATAGCATAATGGCTGAAATAAAGAGAAAAGGTTTACTTACTGATGATATGTCGGTTATGTCTGGGCAAAATATTATAGAAGATGCTACAATTTTAAAAAATCCTATGGCTGATGGTATTTTATTTGTAAATACCGCAACACCATATATCTATGATTTTGGAACAATTTTTGAAGATTTATTTGGGTACAGACCTCTTAGAATTGCAGCAATTGCATATGATGCATTTTCAACGGTAGCGACTATTGCCATAAAAGATAAAAATAATTTAAAAAATTTAAATAATCCTAATGGTTTTACAGGCATCTATGGTGATTTTAGGTTTATGAAAGATGGATCGGTGCAAAGAAAATTTTATGTTCAAATGGTTAATAAAAAAACCATAGAATTAGTTGAAAAAATTGATAAATTTATGTAATATGAGGTATTTATTTTGTTTATTTTTTATGATAAATTCAGCTATTGCCAAACCTGATAATATTGATCAAATAATAGACTCTATATATACTAAAATTGGTGACGATATTGCTAATCAAATTTTTGCAGATAAAAAAAATTTGAGAGATGGATTAATTAGAATAGATACATCGTTTGATATCAATTTATTCAATGCACAAAGTTTAGCAGACTTAAATTATGGTATGCAAAAAAGCTTGATTAGAAAAAGTAATGCAGAGAGAACTGATGTTGTAAATAATGTTGGAGATATTGGTATAATGCAAATATTTAAAGATGCTACATTAAAAAATATTGTTATTAGTAATGTTGCTATTCCAATTATTCTAGGAAATACATACAAAGGAATGGACAAAATGATAAAAGGTGTATTGGATGTAACTCAGCAAAAAAGAAAATCAAATTATATTATTTTAACTGGCGATAGACCATTTTTTCCAGAAGATTTTGAAGGAGATCAACCTCAGTGGGTTTATAATATGCTGGTAACAAAAAATATTGCATACAAGCAACATTTTAACGAAATAATTGCGATTGTAAAAGAGTATTTATCTAGTGATGAAAATAATCCTTTAATTAAAAAAGGTATTTTTTATAATAAATTAATTGCCTTAATTGATGATAAAATTAGCAGTATTGGCATGACGCTGATTAATGATGTTAAACAAACACTTGATAGCGAAGAATCAGCGTTATCTATTGCAACATATCGCGGGTTTTTATATAATGATGCGATTAAATATTTGCCAAACGAACATGATATGGCTGGTATGTTGCTTAGTAAATATGGTATTTCAAATTCTTATATAATATTATCAAAAACAAAATATCAAACACAAGATAGGGCTACAACAATTGATACATATGTTGATCTATTGAACTACATTAACGAAAACAATCTAGATATGGCAAATCTTGTTTTTGTTGGCATAAACAATCAAATATACAGACAATGGCTCGAATTTATACTCATGTTAAAAAATAACACCAAACTACCTCGCTTTGGATATGTTCCTATTGACGGGGAAATTGATAACACCCTGCTATTGGTTGATGAGTTTGCTAGATTATTTTATAACTTTAATAAAATTATAAAATAATGGATAATATACATGATTTAACAGATTTTATAGCTACATTGCCTGGTCTTGGGCCTCGTTCTGCAAAACGAATCTTTTTTGCTATGATGCGAGATAAAAAGCGTATGATGTATAGATTTTCTGAGCTTCTAAAATCAGCCGCAGACACAATTATAACTTGTAATGAATGTGGCAGTTTTGATATTATGAATCCTTGTAATATATGCAGCAATAATCACAGAGATAAAGCAAAACTTTGCATCATAACAGAAGTAAGTGATTTATGGAATGTTGAAAATAGCGGACATTACGATGGATTTTATTATTGTTTGGGTGGCATTTTATCAACTAATAATGGTTCTTATCAAAATATTAATATAGATAAATTATTAACAAAAATTGATAAAAATAATGATATATCAGAGATTATTATCGCAACAAATGCAACTGTAGAAAATCAAACAACAGCATTTTTTATAATTGAAAACCTCAAGAATTTAATAGAAAAAACCAATCGAACAATAACAATCACAACTCTAGGTCAAGGTATGCCAATTGGATCCGAACTTGATTATTTAGACGAAGGAACAATTGGTGCCGCTTTTAGAGGCAGAAAAGAAATATAATAGCATTCACTTGAAAAACTAATTTTAAAGTGAAATTGGTATAAATGTATATTTATGGCATTTTCATTTTAAATTGACAAATATGTAAAATAAAAAGCTTAATCAAACAAATACGCCATCGAGCTTGCCCTCAACACAAAAAGCCTCACAGATTTTGTAGGACACAGCAACAGCCCATATTTAGCCAAATTTATTAAATTTTTAGCAAAAACCGACGATGCAGAAACAAAGGAAAAAGTTATGCAAATTATTAATCAATTTTAATGTTGTAATCTTTAATTAATGTGCCAACACTATCGTGATTAATTAACTGTTTTAATGTCATTTTTTTCCAAATAAAGTATCTTTCCCTGCCATCCATATTGTCCGCCTGCATAGCGTTTTCAAATGCCATATAGTAATAATTATTATACTTCATAATCCAATATGCTCCTTCTATTTTTTTTGACATATTGGGCATGTAATAATCAAAGATTTTATCTGGATATTTATTTTTATTTTCTAAAAAAATATCAAAATTTATGGCATTATTGTTTTTGTAAAAATTATAAAAATAGTAATTATAATTTTTTAGAACATCCTGTGTTAAACTTGAACTTTGTGTATAATAATTATATTTTTTTATATCTTGAGCGGTTATTAAACTGCGAAAAATTTTTCTATTTGTCGCTTCATCATTATTCATTCTAAGCTGTGTTTCGGGATTATCTAATGCTAAAATTAAAATTATTTTTATATCATATTTTGATTTAAATAGCTGTATTGCCAATAAATCCAAGTCTATTACTATTTTTAACCCAGTAAATAATTCTTCAACTTTTTCTTCAACCATTCTGTATGTTCCATTTTTTATTAATTTTTTAAGCAACGGATTAGCCATTTTTTCAATTTTTCTATCAAAAAAATAGTTGGTATAATTTAAATAAAAACCAACAGAACCCAACAATAAAACCGTTAATATGCTACCTATAATTATCATTTTTTTTAAAGAGATTTTAATAAAATTTGTTTTAATTGTTTTAATTTTTTTAATAGTTTTATTATGCAAATGTTTAGTTTTTTGCTTAATTGCAAGCCAAAATAAATTTTTTATTTTTATTTTTGGTTTGCTATAAAATTCGGCTATATCATTCAAAATTTCTCTGCCAAATTTATAATAATATTTGCCATTTTTTGTTAAAATAAATTGATTTTTTTCTGGTTTCAAAAATAGTTTTGTTTGCAAATCGTATTCAAGCGAGGCAATTTGCATACAAATTGTTGTTTCTGACATGTCAGTTTTTATCGCAACTGTTTCTATATTTTGATTTTCTGCAACCAAGCAAAAGCCTTCTATTTGCTCTAATTTATTTTTTTTATAATGATGACTCGATGGTTTTACAATATTATTATTAGTTATTATTTTATAAAATTTATCTTGTTTTTGCAGGATATTTTTAGCTTTTTTATAAAAAATTATTCCATTTTCTGTAATTTTAAGTCTATGTTTTTTTCTGCAAAACAATTGTATTTGCAATTCGTATTCCAAAGACAAAATCTGCATCGAAATTGTATTTTTAGAATGTATTATATGTTTTGCGGCTTCATCTATAGATTGATATTCTATGGTTGCACAAAAACATTCCAATTGATTAATTTTATTGGCATGATAATATTTGTTAGGTTTTTTAATATCCACTTTTTCGCAATTTAATCATAAAAATAGAAAAATATCAATATATTGTTTTTAAAAAACAATTATATTTTATATTAATTTTATTTTAATTATCTTTTAATATTATGGCTACAAAAATCGACCAACTTGTCACATATTTCAGCAACATAAAAACCGAGCAAATACAAGCTCAAATGCTTGAAAATATCAAAATAGTTGCCGAGCTTTCGCACGACGAAAAAAATAAATTACAACTAGAAATGTTTTTAGACAACAAACATATGATTGAATTTGTGGGACATAAAAATAGTAAATATTTAGCCAAATTTATTAAATTTTTAGCAAAAACCGATTCTGTTGCCGTCAAGGATAAAATTATAGAAATTATTGATGCAATCTAGTCAATTTAACAGGTAGGGCTTATAAAATAGGTTATCATAAAATAAATTTTTTAACCTGATTCTGATCGCTAAAATAATGTTTTTCTGTGCCAATTATCTGATAATCCTCATGTCCTTTGCCGGCTATCAAAATACAATAATCTGGATAATAATTTTTAATTGCATATTTTATTGCCTCGCTGCGATCCGATATTTCAATAAAATTAATATTATCTCCAATAATTTCTTTTCTTATTGTTTCAGCGTTTTCTGTGCGAGGATTATCATCGGTAACAATAACAATATCGGCTAATTTTGCCGCTATATTACCCATTATCAAACGCTTTGTTTTATCACGATCGCCACCACAACCAAAAACTACAACAATTTTTTTATCATGTTTTATAGATTCCAAAGCTTTTTGCAAGGCATCTGGAGTATGAGCATAATCAACAAAAATTGATTTTTTAACCTCTTCCATTCTGCCAATTGGAGATTTTAGCTTAACAATATTGGCAATGATTTGCTCTATATTAAACCCACCAGCTATAAAAAATGCAATTACTCCGCATAAATTATAAACTTGAAACATTGCAGAAACTGGCAACAAAACATTATAATTTTTGCCATTAATTAATAATGTTGCATCAAACTCACCATTTATAAATTTACTATCCACAATTCTAACACATTTAGCATTATATCCGTAGTCAACAATGTTTTTGCAATGTGTTTTTATTTGCTCAAACTCAATAATATCAGCATTAACAATTGCAACTCCATTTAAATATTTGTTAAAAAGCAACATTTTTGCATCAAAATATTCTTGCATATTTTTATGATAATCTAAATGATCCTGAGTAATATTTGTAATTCCAGCAATATTAACTTCAAGACCATCAATTCTGCCTTGATGCAAACCGTGGCTTGATGCTTCAAATACGACATGATCTATATTATGATTTTTTGCCTGAGATAAAATTCTATAAAAATCAAAAACCGAAGGGGTAGTATTATCAATTTCAACATCGATATTACAATTATTGCTTGTAATAATACCGTTTGTTCCAATATTTATATTTTCTATGTTAAATAAGCTCCACATTTGAGATATAAAAGATGCTGTTGATGTTTTGCCATTTGTGCCAGTAATTGCCCAAATATTTTTTGGCAATTTATAATATTGTTTTAACAACAAAATTATTTCACTTTTATCATAATAAACAACTGTTTCTATATCTGTTTTAACCTGATTTGCAATTTGGTGCCAAACCATTATTTTTGATGGCTTTTTTGCAATAATTTGTGGCAAAAAATTTATCGCATGCTTCTCTAAAACAAAAATATCTCCTGCTTGCAAAACCCTAGAATCGTTGACAATATTAATCATATCGATAATAACATTAAAATTGAATGCCAAGATTGCACAATTCCATTATTTAATCTGGTAATATTTTTTATAATTTTGATAATATCCGAAAAATTATTTATTATATTTTGAATATTATTAGATTTTTTTAAAATTTCAATAAAAGATTCTTCATTGCCAATAATCGTTATTTGTTTTTGTTGTAACAAGAGCATATAAAGCCTATTTATTAAAATAAGAAATAATTTTTCTGCATCCAATGCTGATATTTTTAAAAATAAAGTTGCAGAATTAGCTGTTTTTTGGTGAATATCAAGCAACATAGCATTATAAACTGCCAAACCATTTAACTTAATTAAATCTATCGCAACACCGGGGCTATTATTAGATAAAACCGCCAACGATGCCAATTGAACGGCAGGAATATTATTTGTTTTTTGAGATAAAATATTAACAGTTTCATCAAAAGAAATAGGGTTAACAGCAATTCTAAAACAACGAGAAATAATCGTTGGCAAAATATCGGAAATATTATGACAAACAATAAAAAAATATGCATTTTTACGCGGCTCTTCTAATATTTTTAAAATTGCATTACACGAGGCATTATTCATTTCGTTAATTGAATCTATAATTACAAATTTAGCAGGCAAAATCGATGGCATTGTTGACATAAAATCGATTGTTTCTCGAGTTCCATCAACTGTCATTTTTTCTGCATCTTCATTTTGTATTATTCGTGATCCAAAATTAAAAATATCAGGATGGCTATAACTTTTCATCATTGTTAATTGTTGCTCTTTTGAAATTTGATCACAGTTATTTGCTATAACATGTTCAATAAATTTTTTTATAAGACTTGCTTTTCCTGTTCCTTTTTGACCCACAAACAACAAAGATTGATGCAATTTATTTGAATTAAATTTGCTTATTAAATCTTGTAAAATATTATTATGGGTTATCATGTTTTATTGAATTATTTATAATAATAACTTTTCTTTTAAAAAATAGTATTTATTGTCAATATATTAATAATAAAAAATAGATATGAGACCATTGTCCCCGCATTTATCAATATACAAATGGCAAATTACTAATTCACTATCAATTTTACACAGATTAGCTGGCGTAGGTTTGTTTTTTGGATTAATAATATTGAATATTTTATTTGTAGATTCATATTATAACGGCACCGGATTAATTCATAATTTTTGGGGTAACAAATTTGGATATTTAATTTCAAATATTTTTTTATTATTGCTAATTTTAGGTTTTTCATATCATTTTATCAATGGTATTCGCTATTTATATTTTGATATAACAACGAATATATCTAATAGGGCAATTCAGTTGACGGCATATGCAATGTTGTTTTTTGCAAGCATTTTGGCAACATTTTTATGTTTAATTATTATTTTATAATTATGTCAATTGAAGAATTTGATTTATTTGGCACAAAAACTGGAACAATTTTAAAAACTATTATAGTTATTATTTTTTTAAATTTGCTTGACAAATATATATTTATGTGATAAGTTATAATTGGCCGTGCTGTGTATATGGGCCTATAGTCCATATCGTATTTGTAAAAATCCATCATGGTCCTTTTCTGAATTATTTAATATATTAGTGTATATTCTGTATCTCGATGAATCTGGTTTAGATACAGAAAGTGAATATTTTATATTATCTGGTTTTGCATTGCACGACAAGCAGTGGAATAGATTTCAAGATTCAATGTCCTCCGTAAAAGATAATATAAAGAATGAATATGGTATTAAAGGGGATTTTGAAATACACGGAAAAGAGATATTTAATAGAAATAAGTGTTTCCGTAATTTAAAAACAAAAGAAAATGGAATAAAATCTATTAATGATGTTATCGCTGCTATTGATATAATTAAGACAGATAAACATTCCCCATATATATTTTTTTCATGTATTGTTAACAAAAAAGATAAACAAGATAATTATTATGAATATTCTTTTGAACAAATTTGTAATAGATTCAATTCTTTTTTAAGAACAATGAGTGCTAAAGGTAGTGCAAATAAAGGGATTGTTATGATTGATGAAAATCATTATCAAAAGAAACTTATTAATGATTTAAAAAAATATCAATCTATTGGCACGCAATATTCAAATGGACATACTATGTCAAATATTATAGAAGATATATCTTTTGTGAATTCTAAAAATTCTTTCTGTATGCAATTTGCAGATATATTAACATATGGTATGCATCGCTTTATAAATAAAAATGATGATTCTATAATTCGTAATATTATTCCCAAATTTAAGAGAATATATAATGATAATTTTCAAAGATGGGATATACATGAAATTAGAATAGAATGTAAAACAAATTTTCAAAATATTTGGACAAAATTAACTAATTATTTACCAAAATGCGACAATAATATTTAGATTGAATATAAATGATGTTACATGTCTGCACTTTCTAGACAGAACATATAAAGTAACAAGAATTGCCAATATTTTTTTACAATGAAAAATTATTTAAATAAAAATTTGGAATATAATAGTGATTTTTTTGATGAACACTAATTTATATGTTAGCCAGAAAATAACTTTATGAATTTTAATTGTAGTAAAAGACTGGCGGAGAGAGAGGGATTCGAACCCTCGATACAGTATTACCCATATGCCTTCTTAGCAGGAAGGTACTTTCGGCCTCTCAGTCATCTCTCCGTATTTTTATTAGAATGATATATAGTTTTTACTTGCAAGATAAAAAAAAATTATTTCATAATTTCGTTATAAGCGGCAGAAAAACCATCCAATGAATATGTATCTTTGGCACCAGTATTTTTTGTTGATTCTGATGTTATAACAATTTTATCTCCATTTTTCATAAAACCAACAAGTGATACATCCTTTTCTGCATCTTTGTTCCAAGCCATATCATTTTTAGTATAAAATGCAAAATTTTCTACTTTTTTAGGGTCTTTGTTGCTTAGATAAACTGTAATTTTTGGTTCAGAATCTTTTTTATAATAATAACCAACATATGCAGAAACTTCTATTGTTCCATTAAAATTAGTAATCATAAAATACGGTCTTTCTCTTTTTGCAAAATTACCTTCATCTGCAATTGGATAACTAACCATATATTTTACCCCTTCTGCAGTCCTGTAAACACTCCAATATTTATAATCACCAACATGAGCTGTATCTGCTGCATATGCGGAAACATTAAACATTAAAATTGCAAAAAAAGCAATAAATTTATATATTTTCATAAAGCATATAGTTCAAATTATTTTTTTACATAAACATATTCACAATTAGATGCAACAAAAATTAATATCTCAATCCACTTTTATTTTTAATATCACACCAATCACAAGATTTTGTTTGACTATTTTTTGTTGCGACTAAATCGCAAAGAATTTGTGTTTTGATAAGTTCATCGTTTAAATTTATATCATCAACTATTATTTGCGAATGAAAACCTTTATTTATAGTATTTTCTACTATTTTATTACTATTTTTATCAAAAATAATTTTTATTTCCTTGGCCCCATTTATTTTATCTTGTACAATATTTTTAAAATATAAATGCAACTGTGTTTCACATTTTTTATCTAAATCTTTATCTATATTTTCGTGTATTCTAGGTATTGCATAATTTGTTACACTTATACTAATTAGCTCTTGATTTGAAATAAACTCCAAAGATCCATCGTGCTTTAATGTATTAAATATAGCCTTTATCTCTCCGATCCATTTTTTTGGTAAATTACTATTTTTTTTATATCCAATCGTTATGCACATAAATATAATAATAAAAGATTCTTTTGGGTGATCAACAAACCAAAAACCAAGGCGTTTTATATTTGTTTTATTTATTATGTCTGTAATGTTTAACATATCCTATATTTTGATTATACTATTAAATATCAACAATACATATAATATTTCTTTTAAATGGCAAGATATCTTTATATAATAACTTGTAATAAATTTTTAAATATCAGATTTTTGTAAATCCATTGCCTTAGCAATAGCTTTTTCGGCATACCGTAATGCAAAAACACCACTCATTCCATTTTCTATCATTGCTGTTACAGCAAATTTTGGCTTGCTATACGGGGCATATCCCACATATAAACCATGAGGCATTTTATGTTTTGGCACTTTTCCGCTATACATTTCTGCCATTGTAAATCGTTGCGAAACAACCTGAGCTGTTCCTGTTTTGCCTGCCATTTCGTATTTTTGCTGATATTCAGACCCAGATCTCGATGTTCCTTGCGAATGAGTAAACGCCATTCTGCATCCCTTACGCACAATATCTAAATATTCTTGCGGTATATTTAAATCTATTTTATCTTCAATCTTGTTATCAAAAAAAATACGATTTTTAATAGAAAAACCAGATGCAATACTAACAATCATATTATTTAATTGCATAAGTGTAGCATTTGCATATGTTTGCCCAATTGCAAACATCATAGTTTCGGATGGAATCCATTTTTGATGCAATATCCTTCTTTTCCATTCCGTATCAGGTATTAATCCTTTGCTTTCTTTGCCAATACCTAGATTTATATATTTATCAAAACCAAATTGCCTACTTAAATCTGCCAGCTTATCAGGATTAATAAAATTACCAATCTCATAAAAATACACATTACACGAACACGCAAGTGCTTCTGCCATATTTAATTTGCCATGGCCATTTTTTTTATGACAATGAAAAACTCTATTACCATATTGATATTCGCCATTGCAATCTATAATTCTGTTTGGGTCAAATCCGGCTTGCAATGCCGCTATTACCGAAACTGGCTTAAAAGTGGATCCTGGCTGATAAGTTCCATAAATCGCCTTATTGCTCATATATCCTAATTTTGCATCATTTAATTTTTTCCATAATTCATCACTAACACCTTTTAACATATCGTTTGGATCAAAACAAGGCGATGATTGCATAGCTAAAATATCTCCATTTTCAATATCGCTAATTATAATAGATCCGGCAACTCCGTTAAGCATTTCGGATATATACTGTTGCAATCTCGTATCAATTGTAAGTTTAATATTTAAGCCATCTTGTGCCTGCAAATGATTAATCTGATTTAACATTTCACCCCCAGCATTAACTTCTTTTAATACAATTCCAAATCTACCACGCAATTCATTTTCTTTGATTGATTCGATGCCAATTTGTCCAACTTTAAAACTATTATCTTTATATAATCTACGATCCATCTGATCCGTATTTGCCATTTGAGCTGGTGTTGGTTTGCTTATATAGCCTGTAATATTTGCTAAATGTTCTTTAAATGGATACATTCTCGTGGTCGATTTTTCAACCCAAACACCCGGCATATATTCTGTATTAAATTCAATTCTTGCAATTTCATCATATGTTAAATCGTTATCTAAAATAAGAGGCGTATAACTATTATATATTTTAATTCGACGCATTTGATCTTTTACAAATTTATCTACATTAATATTTTTTTGATTTATTAATATAAAAAAATTTCTTATAGTTTCTTCTTTATTTTTTATAACACTAGGGTCAAAAACAGCTCTATAAGATATTCTACTATACGCAATTGGAATATCGTTTTTATCTATAATTTTACCTCTTGTTGCCGTTACAAAATTAATTCTATATCTATTAAAATTTGATAAACTTAAATATTTACGATATTCCCAAATTTGCAAATACATTAACCGCAATGTTAACAGTCCAAAAAATGCCGCCTGAAAACCACCAACAACCATTGTTCGCCTGTATATCGTTTTATTTTTTGAAAATAAATCTCCATAACTATCGATTGACATAACAATTAATCATAAATATTATGTATTCCAATGCTATCTAAAAATTCAACTTCTAATGCTTCCATTTCTGTTTGATCTGCTTTTTTTATATGATCAAAACCTACCAAATGAAAAACCGAATGCACAAATAAATGCGTAACATGATCTTGAATTGTTTTATCTTGCTCTTCTGCTTCACTCCGTATTTTTTGATAACTAAACACAATATCGCCCAGATAAATCTGTTTTTTTGTAACATTTGGCGATAAATTTGCTAATTGTTTTTTATAATCAGCAATAGGAAAAGACAGCACATTTGTAGGTTTATCTTGCTGACGATATGTTCCATTAAATTGCTTCATTTCATGGTCTGCAACATATTTTACACTAATTTCTAAACTTGTATTTTTAAAATGCTTTAAATCAAATTTTTGTTTTTCCGCTAAAAACATTATAGTCTGCAATAGCAAATCTTGTAAATATTCTAGTTTAAAAATAATATCACGCGGCCAATTTGAAACTGATCTATATACTTTTGCTTTCATATTACTCTCCAAAGGTTATTTGATTTTTAATTAATTTTTCACGACTTTTTATTTTTATTCGCAAGTATTCCATCGGTCTATCACCTTTAATGCGATTGCAATTGCCACATAAAAGCTGATAATTTTCATAATAATCACCACCGCCTTTTGCCTTTGGAATTATATGATCAACTTCAAAATGACGAATTTCAAGCACAACATCACAAGCATTACAACAACTTTTTTGTTGCTCAAATAATCTTTGTTTTACATTTTTATCAATTGGCTCAATTTCAATATCAGTTCGCTTTGGAACATCAGTTCTATGTGCAAAATCTTTAAATAAACCGGCATCATCGCTAAGTCTATCAATCAATAAATCTATGGCTTTATGCTCAATATCAATACCAATCCACTTACGCCCCAATTGCTGAGCAGCCACACAGGTGGTGGCACAACCACAAAATGGATCCAAAACAACATCACCCTCTTTGCTACTTGCTTTTATTATACGATGCAATAATGCAAGTGGTTTTTGAGTTGGATAACCTGTTCGTTCTTTTGGCGAAATATGCCCACCAGATGAAATATCAATCCACCAATCTTCAGGTATTTTACCGCGATCTAAATATTCTTGTCTAGTTTTTTCATCTTGTAATTTACCAGATTCTCCCCATATTTTTGCACTATCTTGACCTTTATCGGTATGTAAAGCTTTATATTTGATTCTCACCGAATCGGCATCAAAATAGTAATTATCGCTTTTACTATATCTAAAAATAATATCATGTTTTTTTGGAAAATTCTTTTTGCTTGCAGAAGGTCCAGTATAACACCAAGTAATCTCGTTTCTAAAATTATCTCTATTAAAAATATCATCTAAAATCAATTTTAAATAATGGCTTGCTGTTGGGTCGCAATGCAAATAAAAACTGCCCGTGATCTTTAAAATTCTGTGCATTTCTATAATTCGTTGCGTCATATAAACGCAATAAGACATCATGGCTTTGCCCCCAATACCCTCAATTGATTGGATGAATTTTGATAAAAAAGGATATTTATCCGCAATTTTATCTAAATAACCCTCATCAACATCTGCCCAAGTCCACATATCTTTAAAGCTTGTGCTTGCTGCCTTGCTTCCAATTGGTGCTGAATACATTCGCTTTGAATTAAACGGTGGATCTAAATAAATTAAATCAACCGATTCGCTATTTAATCCGTGCAAAATAAATAGATTATCGTTTGTAAAAAGTGTATTTTTCATTTTATACGATATTATTATTAATTTGCCCACCATATGATGATATACCATCATCAAAACCAATCATCTGATCGTTAGCAACATAAATATTTATTTCGTTTGTTCT
>CAMCQG010000018.1 GCA_945876965.1 Rickettsia typhi | reverse complement strand
TATAGCAGAACATTTATAAAAAAATATTGGTTTTTATAGCAAATATAAAAAATAAAATAATATATAAAATATTAAATAACTTGCTTTAGTTTAATATTTTATAATAAAAAAATTACCTGATTATTGTATAAAGAATTTTTATAAAAAATACTTATCTAGCTATTAAATAAATTTAATAATAATTATATTATTATTATTTTAAAAAATAATTGGCTACCTGCTAATCTGAGATATGTTGATTTATTGATTGTTATTTTTATAAAAAATAATTAATTAATAATTTTAAATATATTATTCTTTGTTCTCTATTTTTTTATCATCGCTTCAAAGCTTGCAAATATTTTTTTGTTTATTTCCTCTGCTTCGTGGGTTGCAAAACTTAATAAAGCACTATGTTCGTTATTATTGGTTATAGTAAATGTTTCATAGTTGTGGTTACCACATAAACATGCTAAATTTTTAGTTGATTTGGCACTTGATGTATCAATATTGCAATTTTCAATTTTTAATTTAGAACAAAAATTATAAAATTCTTCATATACAAGTTGTATTTTTTCCCTTTTTTTGCAGGTGTACAAAACAATCTTATCAATATTTTTGTTTTCAACTCTATTAATTGCTTTTATGCAATCATCATGACTTTGTAAGTTATAATGCAATAAGCCAATATCTCCATCTTTATAAAATATAACAACAGGCATACAAGATAATAATCCACTTGTAGAAATAGATTCATTTTTAGGACATACACCAAAAGATCCTGCGGTATTGTTAACAATTATCATATATTTATTTTATTTTTCATATTCATAATGTGGTTATTTATTTTTTCATTATAAATAATATCGTTACAAATATATATGATAAATTCTGCAAGATTATCAAATGTTTCTTTGGTATCGGAATCCTGTATTTCTCTAATAGAATAACAATTATCATTTCCGTATTCTCTAATTATATCTGCCATAGTGGCAATATTTTTATTTATATTTAATTCTTCACAATTTTGAGAACTAAATAATAGCTCAATTTTTCTTTTAAGATTTTTTGCCTTTAAAATTTGTTCTTTTGTATCATTATTGCATTTTTTTGCTATATGCATAATAATTCTTTCTAAGCAAATTCTCAGCAAAACAACTGCACTTCTGATTGAAAAATTAACAACCAAACAAGCTTCATTGTAATCTTTTTTGATATCATCTGGTATTTCGGTTGCAATAGATTCTCCGTTATGGATAATAGGGTATATCTGTTGTCTTGAATATTGATAATTGATTGCTATAAAATCGTCTATCGCAAACTTGACTACTGCCAAACCTTAATCCTTGTTTTATTTTTTTTATATCATTTTGATCTATTATTTTTATTAAATTAACAGATTGATGATAACAATATCTACAAGACATTATACCAAAAAGATTGTCAAATTAAGAATCTAGGTAGGTTAATCCTCTTAAGAAATGTTTGACATCTGGTTGTTTGCAAGAAAAACAGGCTGCCATGTTAATATTATTTAATGCTTAGATTTATAATGCTCATCAATTGACTCAGGCTCGGGCAAGGTTTTTTCGTGCTTGCTGAGTAGTGGCAAAATAACTAAAAAATATCCAAAATAATATAGCATTGCACCGCGGGCAAGATAAATATAAACACCCTCGGCAGGTTGCCCACCAAGCCAGCCTAAAAAGACTGCATTTATGGCAAATACAAAAAAGAATTTTTTAAACCACGGACGATATGCCCCACTTTTTGTTTTATGAGTATCTAAATATGGCAGCACAAAAAGCACCGCAATTGCACTAAACATCATAATTACCCCACCAAGTTTGCTCGGCACGGCACGAAGAATTGCATAAAATGGTAAAAAATACCACTCTGGCACAATGTGTTCGGGGGTTACCATAGGATCTGCAGGAATATAATTATCTGGATGCCCCAAAGAATTTGGTGAAAAGAAAACAAAATATGCAAAAATAGTAAAAAACACACCAAGACCAAATGCGTCTTTTACTGTGTAATATGGATGAAACGAAACCGTATCTTTTTTTGTGTCCTTTATTGGCACGCCAGACGGATTGTTTGACCCGTGAGTATGCAAGGCAACAATATGCAAAAAAACCAAACCAACCAGCACAAATGGCAACAAATAATGCAAAGCAAAAAAGCGATTTAGCGTTGGATTATCAACCGAAAAACCACCCCAAAGCCATGTTACAATCGGTTCGCCAATAAACGGAATTGCCGAAAACAAATTGGTGATAACCGTAGCTCCCCAAAACGACATCTGTCCCCAAGGCAAAACATACCCCAAAAAGCCTGTTGCCATCATAAGCAAAAAAATCACAACCCCAAACCACCAAAGTAATTCACGAGGCGGTTTATACGACCCATAATACATTCCGCGGGCAAGATGCATATATGTTACTGCAAAAAACATCGATGCCCCAGTGGCATGCACATATCGCCAAAGCCACCCATAGTTGACATCTCGCATTATGTGCTCGGTTGAATCAAACGCCATTTTTGCGTGCGGAGTATAATGCATCGCAAGAATAATTCCGGTTATAATTTGAATCATTAAGCCAATACCAGAAAGCGAACCAAAATTCCACGCATAGTTCAAATTTTTTGGTGCCTTGTAACTTACCAATGCGTCGTCTAGCACACCAATAACTGGCAGGCGATATTCTATCCAAGCAACAATTTTGTTTTTATAACGAGGGGGTTTATTTGGGTCTATCATATATTTATTAATTATATATAAGGTATGCAACAATTTGATTAAACCCCTTGTTATAAAATGCAAGATTTAACTATTGTTGTTAAAAACATTCTTTACATAATGATGATGGTTCAAATATATAACATTGTTTATAAAATATTTGCTGTAATTGTTTTTTATCATAATTGTAATAATTAAATTTTTTATCATAATTGTAATAATTAAATTTTTTATTACAATTATTACAGATAAAGTAACCGTTATGACCGATATTTAAAAACAACATATTATCTTTTTTAGATATTTTTGTCCAAGCCATAATTGCAATATATGTGGACCACTTATCGTTTCCGTTGCCACCAAATACATCAAATTTTTTAATAAGATAATCGGTTAAATTTGCCATATGATATAATAAAATTGGTAAAGTTCCGTATATTTGTCTTAAATAAAATTTACGACAATCATTATGCATGATATCATCCATATTGATACTATCTGTCTCTGTTCTAATATCTTGATTTGTACCTGTATTAAAATGCCCTGTCCATAAATGTGTTGCCCACTCAAATAATGTTGGAAGATTGCTAAAACCTTCTTCATTTTTATCTAATTTAAATTTAGATAAATTTTTATCGCGATAATATTGTTAAATTTATCCGTCGTTTCATTGTCACCTAAATCAATTTCTGTGTATAAAAAATCTATCGAATCAAGTGCAGATAATGTTTGTCTGATATAAGTATAAAAATACCAACAAATATCATGATAAAATTGTTGATTTGGTATAGTTAATTGTTTATCAATTTTTTTTGACATATTTATCTTTTTTAATAAACACAATAGTTACAACAGAAACCATAAACGGTTGGTTTATTTGGATCTATCATATATTTTTATATAATTTTATGCAATAAATAAAAATACTTTTATAAAAATTAATTTTAAATATTATCTTATTAAAAAACCTTAAATGTAACAAGACAGCCTTTTCTTGGGTCTGTTGATGACTTATATTTGACCCCTAGAACATTCTCTGAGCTTGTAGAATCGTTACAAAGAGATGGATCAATTGATGATCCGTCCGTTGATCCCCAAACGCCATCATTGCCCCAGCCTTTGGTAGACGCAATATTACCAGTTAATGGCATTCCATCGTCAAATTTTTTATCCATAATGCTAGCAATATTGGATGGAATTCCTGGAAAAGACGGTGTAGATCTAACTTTTTTTGGATCTCTTTTGGGTGCAAAAGTAGAACACGCAGGACCTGTGCAAGATGAAGATTTTTTACAGAGAATAGAATTGCCCGAAACCTTACATTCACAGCTTGTTCCTGTGCAGGCTGTGGATCCATCAGAAATTAAACAATTAGAATTTGTGCATGAAAAAAAACCATTATTCTCAGCACAGCCAGTTCCCACACAATTTGAGCCTGATGGTGAATTCAGGTTTAGATTACAAGAATTTGATGAATCTGGTGTTGTGCAAGTTGATGAGGTTCCAACGGTAGTGCAATTTTGTATTGCATTGTTGTTGCATCTACAAGTATCAGAATCGCAAACACAGGCACCGCCATTACATTTTGTTCCGTTAGGTAGGTCAAATGTTGGCGGTGTTTCGTTGTTAATGCAATTTGGTTTATCATAACAAGAACTTATACCAGAAGGATACGATCCTGGGCAATATGTTTTACCGTCATAACCTACTTGACAAATTGCCGCAGCTGGAGGCGTTAATGCGAAACAGTTTGTTTTATTATAGCAAGCGCTTACACCAGAAGTACTATATGTTGCTGAGCCAGATGCCAAGCAATATGTTTTACCGTCTGGACCTGTTGAACAAGTTGCCGCAGCTGGAGGCGTTGATGCTAAACAGTTTGTTTTATTATAGCAAGCGCTTACACCAGAAGTACTATATGTTGCTGAGCCAGATGCCAAGCAATATGTTTTACCGTCTGGACCTGCTGAACAAATTGCCTCAGCTGGAGGTGTTGATGCTAAACAGTTTGTTTGATTATAGCAAGCGATTACATCAGAAGGACTATATAGTGCTGAGCCAGATGCCAAGCAATATGTTTTACCGTCTGGACCTGTTGAACAAGTTGCCGCAGCTGGAGGCGTTGATGTGAAACAGTTTGTTTTATTATAGCAAGCGCTTACACCAGAAGTACTATATGTTGCTGAGCCAGATGCCAAGCAATATGTTTTACCGTCTGGACCTGTTGAACAAGTTGCCGCAGCTGGAGGCGTTGATGCTAAACAGTTTGTTTGATTATAGCAAGCGTTTACACCAGAAGGACTATATAGTGTTGAGCCAGATGCCAAGCAATATGTTGTACCATCTGGACCTGTTGAACAAGTTGCCGCAGCTGGAGGCGATCCACGTAAAACTATACCAGATACCCGCTCGTAATCACCTGTGCAATAAGCTGCACCATCTGAACCACAAGTACAGCTACCTGAGAAACATAACGAAAAGCACCCACCGTCATAGTAGTAATTTCTATAGATACCACCAAAAACATTTGCTTGAGCTTGTAAACAGCTTATTGGACTTGTAGTTTTACTATCCCAGTACCCGCACAACCCCCATTCACACCGAGATGAAGCATTTGCACTATTAATAATGCTCATTGTTGCTAAAATTATGATTATAACAAAATAAAATTTGATAACTGTAAAGTCTTTTTTAAGTTTTATCATAAAATTAAATATAATTTTTTTAGTGTAAATATTTATAGTTATTAAGCATAAACCGAAGGATCTTTTGCTCCAAATAAAGTTATTATAATTTCTCCATCATTAAATGGTGTTCCAATTAAATTGTTTTCGACATCTGATGTTGCAATTGTTCCGTAATAAACACCAACTGTTTTTTTAGAATCTATTGCCGGTAATGATATTCCGATATCGGTAGAAATTGATAAATCTTGTTTGTTATTTGTGCTATCAAGTAGGGCACATTGTGGCATCGAATCTGGTGTTAAATGTGATTTAATTCCAAGATTTTCATTATTTGGTAAAATTCCTGTTAATGCCATTTGTTTAAAGCCATCCCTGTTATCACATCCTACAATTAATTCATCTCTTGGGCTTGAGTAATCTGAGTTTAAAGTGGCATTTCCATTTGGTGTGTTTGTAAAATGATAAGATGCAGTTTTTGCTATACCAGTCAAAGATGAGGTTGGGGCATCCCCAGGTAAGGCATCAAAAGTGTTTCTAAATACTGTGATAGCATTTTGATAATTACGAAGTGCTATCATATACTGATTTGCCTGTGCTGAATATATTAATTTTTTTGATAAAAGGACAACACTTATCATAATTGATGTTACAACTATAAAAATAGAAATTTCAACTAATGTGAAAGCTTTTTTATTATTTTTCATAAAAATGGCATAAATAATCTAATTATAAATAATAAGTTGTTATATATAAAATGCAACTTATATTATATATAATTATTTATAATTGAATCAGTTTGTTTAAAACAAAATTATTTATTTTATTTGACAATATTAAATTATCAATTTAATATTTTTATTATATAATACATAATAAACAACATAATGATACAAGAGGCTGTTAATATTAGGAGTTACAGAGTTATAAATCGCAAAAAAACCAAGGTTGTCAGTGTTGGTAATGTTTTGGTTGGTGGAGATAATCCAATTGTGGTACAAACAATGACAAACACTTTGACGAGTGATTCAAAAGCGACTTTGAAACAAATTGAAGATTGTGTTAAAGCTGGTGCAGAATTAGTTCGTGTTTCTGTTCCTGATGTTGAGTCTACATTTGCGTTAAAAGAAATTTGTAAATTTAGCCCTGTGCCTATTATTGCAGATGTGCATTTTCATTATAAAAGAGGTATTGAAGCGGCTGAAAATGGAGCAAAATGTATTCGTATAAACCCCGGAACCGTTGGTAGCGTTGAAAGAGCAAGAGAAATTGTTCAAGCTGCAAAAGCTAACGGATGTTCGGTTAGAATTGGTGTAAATGCTGGTTCACTTGAAGATAGATTGCTTCAAAAATATAAATCTCCATGCCCAGAGGCATTGGTTGAAAGTGCTATGGATGCAGTAAAAATGCTTGAAGATTTAGATTTTAATCAAATTAAAATTAGCGTAAAAGCATCAGATGTTATGCTGATGATTCGTAGCTATGAAATGATGTCTGCGCAATGCGATTATCCGTTGCATTTGGGGGTTACCGAGGCGGGTAGTTTTTTAACAGGAACCGTAAAAACATCAATGGGAATGGGAGCTTTGCTTATGCAGGGTATTGGTGATACAATAAGAGTTTCGTTGTCTGCCCCACCAGAAGAAGAGCCAAAGGTAGGTTTTGAAATATTAAAAGGATTAGGGCTTCGTAGCAGGGGGATTACGGTAATTGCATGTCCATCGTGTGCTCGTCAACAATTTGATGTTATAAAAACAGTTGCAGAAGTTGAAAAACGCTTGGCTTACATAACAAAACCATTAACATTATCAATTTTGGGATGCGTGGTGAATGGAATTGGTGAGGCACAACATACTCAAATTGGCGTAACTGGTGCTGGCAGCGGAATGCACTTGATTTATAGAAACGGTGAGCCTTTTACCAAAGCTAAAACAGAAGATTTGATTGATGAAATTTGTAAAATTGCTGAGGAAGAATCAAAAAAATAAATTGTATATTTTTTTCATATCAATTCAAGAGGTAAGTAAAAAATAAACAACTTGCTATTTTAAATAAATACAATAAATTTTATTTTATATGATAAATTATAGCAATGATATACACAGGAACAGAGGAACAGAGAATAGATATTTTTTTAACAAAAAATGTTGCAGATAATTCAAGATCTGTGTGGCAAGAATATATCGAAAATGGTTTTGTAAAGGTTAATGGCAAGGTTGTTAAATCCAAATATAAATTATCAGAAGGTGATGAAATTGAATTGAATGATGAAGAAATTAACAAAGTTAAAATTTTAGACACAACAATAAAGCCACTGGATATCGATTTAGATATTGCTTTTGAAAATGAAAATTTGTTAGTTGTCAATAAACCAGCAGGCTTAATAACGCATCCTGGGGCTGGTAATCACGATGGAACTTTGGTAAATGCATTGGTTAATAAGTATAATTTGTCTGATTGTGGCGGGGCAGAGCGTCTTGGTATATTGCACAGATTAGATAAAGACACCAGTGGGCTGATTATTGTTGCAAAAAATAATATTGCACACACAAAAATTGCAAAACAAATTGAAACAAAAAGTTGCAAACGCAAATATTTAGCTTTGTGTTATGGCGTTTTTGTTCCAAGTAGTGGCAATATAACAGCAAATATTGCACCCCAAAAAATTGACCATCGCAAAATGGAAGTTGTAAGCCCAGATACTCCTCATAGCAAAATTGCAATAACAAATTATAAAACTGTTGAGATATTTTGTGGTGGAGCAGTAAGTTTGGTTGAATTCAGTCTAGAAACCGGTCGCACTCATCAAATTAGGGTTCATGCTTTGCATAATAAACATCCTTTGATTGGTGATAAAGTTTATGTTAGCAACAAATATAGATACGATTTTGATAAATTATCACCAGAACAAAAACAGCTGTTACTTAATTTTCATCGCCAAGCATTACATTCGTATTATTTGAATTTTATTGAACCAATTACTCGTAAAAAAATAGAACTAGAAATTGATTTAGCGCAAGATATGCAAGAATTAATTAGTCAACTCAAAGGATAATTTATCAAGTTTGCCTAGTGCAGAGTTGTCTATTTTTAGTGAGTTTATAACTAATATATCTCCGTTTATTAACGATGAATCATGTTTGTAGCTTATTTTAACAACATTATCTAGTTGCAATTCTAACGATTTTTTGTTATCATCGCTAATTTTATAAGACGATATTATATTAATTTGTGATAAATTCCATTTTTTTAATAAAATATTATAAACACGATTTAGTGTTTCAAAATTGCAATTAATAAACATTGATTGAATTGCTGGATTTAGCTTAATATCGCAAAATATTTTTTTTATTTGGTTAGCAAAATTTTTATTGTTATATTTATCAATTTGGATGTTTTTGGTAATCAATTTATTGTATTTTGATAAAATATTTATTATTGCATCAATTTGTTTTAAAATCTCAATTTTGTTGATATTGTTTGATTCAACGAATTTGATGATTACCATGCTATATAAAATCTCTGGCTTTAATATCATTTTATAAAAAATTATAATTGCATTTATAGTTATTGTTGATTTTTAATAATCAACCTATTTTTATCCCTTTTTTACCATTTATTGGGATTGTGTTATTTTGTTTAGGTTGGCCATTTTGTCGTTCTTCTGCCTTCTTGACGGCGGCATTAAATTTTGCTTGTGTCTCTGTGGTTTGTTGTTTAAGATCTGTTTTTTTACTATTTGTTGATTCTTTTTTTGGATCAATTTGTGCGTTAATATTTAATTTTGAAGGATCTGTTATGTTATTTTTATCGACCCGATTTACTTTTGGCAATGTATCTGGTAAGTTTTTAACTGCCGTAATATCATTGGAGGTTTCTCTGAATTTATCCTTCTCTTTGCTGTTTGATCTAGTATTTATGATTTCTTGGCGACCATCTTCTGATAACCTTGAAAAGGGATCTTCGGGGCTACTACCATTTATAGGGGTGTCTCCAATTTTATATGTATCATTTATTTTGGCTATCTTTTTATTGTATTTATCATCTATCTCTTTCAAATCATTCTGATATTCTTGCTCACTTTCTTCGGATTTTTTAACTCTTTTTGCCTTTTCCCTTGCCCTTGCTTCTGCAATTTCTTTTTCTGCTTCTTGTCTTTTTTTTTCTAAATCTGCAGTTCTTTTTGCATTTTGTTCTTTTATCCTAGCGTCTCTTTGTTTATTTTCATTCTTTCTTTTTTCGGCATTTTGTTTATTTTTCCTTTGATTTTGATCTGTGGTATATTTTAAATCTGGCTTTTGACCTTTTGTATTATTTGACTGTCTAGCTTTTAAAGCATCGAGTCCTTTGCCTGCAACATTATTATGTTGTAAGGAAGAAAATAAGTCTCCAAGCTGTGTTTTTTCATGGCGATCTGCATTTTGAGCATTTTTTGTAATTGCCGATTTGTTATCCTTCTCATTGCCATCTAGTGATTTAACTTTTTCAGCATTAATCATAGATGAGCCGTCCATCATATCTTTTGTCTCTTTTAAAAAACGCAATACAGCGTCCTTATTTTCTTTTTTTTTCTCTTGTTTTTTGTCATTCTTTTCTTTATTTTCCTTATCTTCTCTTTTTTCTTTTAGTTTCTGTTCCTCTTTTTTCTCATCCTCTTTTTCCTTCTCTTCTTTATCCTCTTTTTGCTTTTCTTTATCTGCTTTTTTTGCAACCTCTGCTCTTATTTCATCTTCATCTTCCTTGCTAAGACCGATTCCTGCATTGACATCAGGATTTACATCATTTAAATCGATGCCTTGTTCGGCGTTATTATCATCTTTTTTATTATTATTAGTTTTTTTACCATCTTCTACCTCTTTTTTAAAAATACTGTTATTATAATCATTCATATTTTTAATCAATTACTATCTGCTTCATCACCATTTTCTTCATCTTCAGGTTGCTCCTCTTCTTCGGTAGGATCCTCAACATTATCATCTTCTTTGTCTTTGGTTGCATTAGACATTGCATAAAAACATAATTCTTCAAAATCCATGTTATTTTCGTTTGCAAGGGTATATAATTTTTGTAAAGACTCCATAATATCTGCAGGAGGAGTTCCTCCGCGAGTTGAACTAAGCCAAGCTGCTTGACAATGTATGGGGTGATGGGTTGGTTCTGGTGCACCAATATAAAAATCAAATGGTGATTTTTGTCCACCTTGAAAATCGCAAACAACAGTAAATTTTTTCATAATTTATTTAATTATTAGCAAACTGTTTTCTGTTTTTTAAATCATTAATCGCAACAAACTGTTTAACATTTGTAAATCTAGCTGCCAGTTTACTATCAGCAATTTTTTTTAAATATCCAGATGAATGTTGCAATGTTTTATTTGCCTCCAAAACAGATGATCGTTTTTTTTCAGCAGAAATAATAGAATCTAAACTTGATAATTCCATTTTTAATCCATGAACTTTTTGTTTAAACACAAACATAGAAATTGTACTTGTAATAAGTAGTATTCCTAAACAAATAACAGCACCAAAAGATGTATAAATTTTAAACATTTTCTATATATAATAACTCCTTTACAAGAAATATACACAGATTTTATTTAATGTCAAATTGATTTTAATTTATTATTTGACATTAAAAATATTTAGTTTGTAATCACTATTGGTTTGGAGGAATGGCCGAGCGGCCAAAGGCGGCTGACTGTAAATCAGCTCTCGTACGAGTTCGTAGGTTCAAATCCTACTTCCTCCACCATTTTAAGTTATTTGTATAATTGTGATTAAACAAAATATCGTGGAATTTGAAGGGCATTACAACGATTTTGCTGAGCATAATTCAAAAAATAAAAAAATAGACGAGGAAATGTTGCAAGATGCAATAAAAAATAACAAAATTTGTGCCAGAATATATAAAATATCAGAAGGATTTATTATAAAATTATATAGCTCAAATGGCATTATTCCTCTTTGCAATATAGTTCCAATTTTAACAAATTTAGGTTTTAAAACTATAACCGAAGATACCTTTAAAGCTGGTCAATATTTTATTCATAGGTATTTAGTTAATACAGAAGATGGAATCGTTTGTGATATATCTGATCCTGATGTTTCTAAATTTATAATTGATGTTATTTTTGCTGTTTTAGATAACAAAATTGGAGATATTGCATTAAATAGGATAGCATATTTAGGTAAAATAAATATAAGATATTCTCAGCTAATAACCGCCTATATTGCATACACAAAACAGATTAAATTTAGTATAGATTATGCAAGTATTATGGCTTTGTTGCAAACAAATTATCTATTTACCATAGCCTTGGTTGATTTGTTTATTGCAAAATTTAGTAACGCTACTATAAATAAAAAAGAGGTAGATAAGGCACACGATAATATTATTAAAATGCTATCAGAAAACAAAAATATAGCACTTGAAAAAGTCGTAACAATGATGATAAATTTAATTAGTGCAACAGTTAGGACAAATTTTTATTTAAACAAAAATTTTATTTCACTTAAAATAAAATCTGATCAGCTTGATTTGGGGGCAAAACCTATTCCTTTTGCAGAAATATTTGTTTTTTCTGATGATTTTGAGGCTATACATATTCGTAATGGTGCAGTATCAAGAGGTGGGCTTAGATGGTCTGACAGGGGGGATGATTATAGAACAGAGGTATTTAGCCTTGCAAAAACTCAGTTAGCCAAAAATAGTATTATCGTTCCAAGTGGTTCAAAGGGGGGGTTTTATGTTAAAAAATCTGGTGCAGATAAAGCATTTGCTATTGAATGTTATAAGAATTTTTTACGCGGAATGTTAGATATTACCGATAATATTGTTAATGGTAAAATTGTGCAACCAAAAATTGCAATCTATGATAACGAAGATGCATATTTGGTTGTTGCGGCAGACAAAGGAACTGCAACATTTTCGGATTATGCAAATGAAATTTCTGCTGAATATAAATTTTGGATACAAGACGGTTTTGCATCAGGCGGCAAAAATGGATACGATCATAAAAAACTTGCAATTACAGCAAATGGTACATGGGAAAGTATTAAAAGACATTTATTAGAACTTGATATAAATATAAAAAATGATACCATAACTGCGGTTGGTATAGGGGGGATGATGGGAGATGTTTTTGGAAACGGGTTGATATATTCAAAAAATATAAAATTGATTGCAGTTTTTAATGAAAAACATATTTTTATTGACCCAAATCCAGATACCGATGTAAGCTATAAAGAGCGTAAAAGAATGTTTATTGCACTTGATGGGTGGGATAAATATAATACAAAATTAATCAGTAAAGGTGGTTCTGTTTATTCAAAAAATGATACCCATATTAAGCTTTCTAAGGAGGCAATTGAAGTTTTAGGGATAACCAATGAAAGCCATCAAAAATCGTTATCTGGTGATGAGTTAATTAGGTATATTTTGCAGGCAGATGTTGATTTGTTGTTTAATGGGGGAATAGGAACTTTTATAAAAGCAGAATCGGAATCTCATAGCGATGTTAACGATAAAACTAACGATGCCATAAGGGTTAATGGCTCAGAAATTGGTGCAAAAGTTATAGGTGAGGGTGGTAATTTAGGTATGACACAGTTAGGTAGAATTGAGTATTCTATGAATGGCGGAAAATGCAACACAGATGCGATTGATAATTCTGCTGGCGTTTCGTGCTCCGATCATGAGGTGAATATAAAAATAGCATTAAATAAAGCTGTTGGTGATAAAAAAATTACCCTTGAAGAGCGCAACAAAACACTTGAATTAATGCAAGATGATGTTTCTTATATGGTGCTCACGGATAATAAATTACAAACTAGAATAATAAGTATATCTGAGCAGTTAGATAAAGGTTCATCTGTTTTAAAATATATAAATTTAATAAAAACACTAGAAGAATCTAGTTTAATCAAGCGTCGCAATGAATCTTTACCATCCGATCAAGAGATAATAAATCGTAGTGTATCTGGCTGTGGATTGTTTAAACCAGAACTATCTGTTTTGCTTAGTTATAGTAAAATTTATATAAAAGATTTATTGTTGCCAACAAAAATTGCGGAACATAAATATTTCTTTGATTATTTAATAAAATATTTTCCACCATTAATGTCTGCCAAATTTGGTAACTACATTGAGAATCATCAGTTAAAAAACAATATTATCATTACAGGAATAGCTAATGAGTTTGTTAATTTATTGGGTCCATCAGCTTTTGTTGATGTGCAAAATATAACATCGTGTAGTGCTGAAAAAATATTAATTGCATATGTAGCTGTAAAAAAAATATTTGATTTAGATGTTATAATTGATGAAATAGATAATTTAGATTCGTCTGTCCCTCTTTATGCACAATATAGTGCAAGCTATCTTTTAGCTGATATTGTAAAAAAAAGTATTTACAATGTGTTATCTGTTTTTGGATTAGATATAGAAAATCAAAAAATATTAGATAAATTTATAGAAATTGCAAACGATTTACATTCAAATGGTATAGGTCAAAATAAATTGTTTAGTACTCAGTCAGAAGAAATATATATTAATGATCATCTTACTAAAAATTTATCAAAAAAATTAATTATAATTAGTAAATTACGCGGAATTATAAATATTGCATCGATTATTGTCAAAACAAAATCAGATATAAAAAATGTATCAGAAATATACAATAGTGTTGATAAAGTTATGGGATTACAGTCTATCAAAAGTACTATGTCGATTAGTAAAATTGGAAACTATTGGGATTGTGTAGCAATTATAAAATCTTTACAATCATTATCTGTATTACATTCAGATATTGTTGCTTTTTTGGTTACAAAAAAACAAAATATTAAATATTTTAATAAAAAATGCGAAATATCTTTAACAAAATATGATTCTGTAACAAAAAAATTAAAAAATGCCAGTATTTTAGCAATGTCAAGCCTTGTGATAGAGTGTATGATTGATGTTAAAAAAGAATTAGAAATTAAATAGTTTATCTATGCAAACTGATACAGCCCTAGAAGAGCTTAGTAAAAAAATCCCATCTTACTTGATGGCATTGGATGGATTATTACAGGACGATTCAAAGGTTTTGTTTGTTAGACAAACATCTTTGGCCCTTTTAAAAAGATTTAGAGATCGTGGAATAGATGTATCGGTTATAGATCGTAATTTAAATAATGCAGCAATTTATCAAAAGCATAATATTACAGCTCATCCTGGTGATGCTTATTCTCAAATAACAAAATTTGGTCGTGATTCATTTGATTATATAGTTTTTGACAATAGCTTAACGACATTTGCCGATGTGCAAGCTGTTATGACCGCGTCCGCAATTGTATCTGAACATATTATTGTTATTGTTGATAATCTTGGATATTGGAAAAATCGTATCAATTTTTTATTAAATGGATCTTTTTCTAGGACCGATTATACAGATTGGTATACAACCAAACATTTGCGTTCTTGTTGTATTAAAGATTTTATGTCTTTTTGTTCAAATACAAATTTGATTATTGAGCGTGCATGCTATTTTGATTCAAAGGGTATGATTAATAATTTGTATGATATCAGAAAAATACCTAGTTTATTTGGTGAGAAACTATTATTTATAACAGGTCATCGCGATAATTATATGAGTATTCCTGTTTTGTAGTATCCTTTTTAGTTTTAAAATAATATAATCAATACATTTTTAATTTCACTACTTTTTATTAAAAAGTATATTAAAATAATTTTGTTGAAACAATATTTTAAAGCAAAAACATTATAAGTTTATTTCTTTTTATCTGCCGTAAACACAGAAGACAGAGTGTTACCAAGCATAACGGGTTGCTCTTGCAACTTTGATGCAACTTCAAAACTCTCAGAAATTTTTGCCATTATTTTAAATGCCTCATCTTTTCTTTGCATATCTCTTCCACGCAACTGAATAATTACCCTCACTGAGTGACCATCTTCTAAGAATTGAATTCCATGGTTTGTTTTAATTTCTAAATCATGTTTTTCAATTTTGATTCCCATTTTTATTTCCTTCATTTTTTTTTGACCACCAAATGTTTTATGTTGTTTTTTTTGGTTTTCATAACGGTGTCTACCGTAGTCCATCAATTTGCATATCACTGGATTGCTACCGTTTGGCGATACCTCAACCAAATCCAAGCCAGCCTCTTCGGCAATTTTTATAGCTTTGAATGTTGGCATTGCACCTAAATTTTTGCTTGTTTCATCGATTAAAACAACCTCAGCTGACCTAATAAACTCGTTAATTCGCGAACCCGTGTGTGCCTTGTTTGAAATATATAAAATAGATTAATTAAAAATTCTTTAACAGTGTAAATGCTATTTTTTAAAAGAAAAGTATTTTTTTAAAAATGATTATCATGATATTTTGTGTTAATATCTCTTGATTTATTTTATAAAAAAGATAATTAAATAAGGCATAAAATGATATTATTACATTAAAAAGATATGCTTGATTATATCGCTAAATAAATAATATTTTTTTCTTGAAAATAAAATATTATGATAAAGTATAAAATATATGTTCCTCGGTAGCTCAGTGGTAGAGCAGTTGGCTGTTAACCAATTGGTCGCAAGTTCGAATCTTGCCCGGGGAGCCAATCCATATTAACCTCCTTTGGCACCAATAAGTTAAGCGGTTTTCTCCAATGAATACAAAGGTTTTTACCGTCTAATTTCAAGTTCGGACAGAGGATTTTTAGAATAGCACGTTTTTTGGTAGTGTCCGAACTTTTATAAATATCCTTGATATTACTAGCAATGTTGAAAATATCGATTATTGCTTGTTTGTGGAGGGTGCTGTTTTGAATTAGCTGCTCTTTTTCTGTGGTTAGGTCTGTGATCTGTCTTTCGAATGAAGTGTTTTTTGGGATAAATTCTTCTTTGGTAATTTCTCCGCCTGTTCTCATGTCTAATAAATTCTGCTTCCTACGATTGAGGTCAGAAAGGTTCTTGTCTATGAGTGAAATTCTGGTTAGTTTGTAATCGGTGTTTTTATCTAGCTCTTTTTGAATGTCGGGTTTTATTGCTTCTATTAACGTTTTATCTATGTGAATTGTTTCTAGCATTTTTTCTATTTGAGCGTTAATGTATTCCTCGTTTGTGCTTTTGCAGTCAGAGCAATTGTTTCTTCTTTTTACTGGTCTTAAATAGATGTATTCTTTTGTTTCGTAGCAATCTGGGGTTAATGTGTCAGTGGGGGTGTTTTTGAATTCTTCTTTTATAACCTGTTTTGTTTTAGCTTCTGGGCTGTATGTACAGTCACAACTGCTGCATTTGATCATTCCTCTGTAAAGAAATATTCGTTGGGTGGATTTGTCTACGATTGTTTGATTAGCTTGTTCCTGCTGTTCTTTTAGTTCTTCTTCATTTGCTTTTGCTAAACCTCTACCTCTGGATTGCCTGATCTCTTGACATTTATCGTATAAATCTTTTGTAATTAAAGTTGGGTATGGATGCTTGAATATTACGTTGTATTTAAAAGATTCATCTTCTCCATAATAAAATCTTATAGTTAGCATTTTATCAATTAAATTGTTTGTAACTGGTTTGCCTTCGTTAACACCTCGTTTTTGTGTTAAGCCTTCTTTGTTTAAGATTTTTGTAATTTCATCTACTGCGTAACATCCGCTGGCGTACATCTCAAATGCTTTTATAACGAATGGCGCTCTTTGCTCGTCTATCACTACAATTGGTTCTGGGTGCGTTGTTCTGTTTCTTGGTTCGTTGATATAACCTAAAGGTGAATCTTTTTGTATTGTACCCTTGAGCCTTTTATTATGATTACTTCTTCTAACGTTGTCAGAAATTGCATCTGTGTATGCATTTGCAAACACTACAGCCATTCTATAAAAGGCTTTTTGTTGTGCGTTGGAATCATCGTCTAATCTTCCTATGTCTAGAAAATCTAGTGTTGCTTTGCCTTCTTGTACCAGTTTATCAAGCTTTGGAACATCAAGTATGCTTCGTTGCAATCTATCTACTTTGTCTGAAACCAATGCTATTTTTTCATTTTGGTTTCTAATAAATTCTAGACAATCGTTGAACTGAGTTCTATTTCCTCTGGTAGATGTTTCTACCACTTCAAACCGTTTTATTATTTCTAAATTACGTTTTTTACAATAGTCTTCCATTAAACGTATTTGTGATTCAATAGAGCAGCCTTCATCGTACTGCTCCTGTGTTGAAACCCTAGCAAATATTACTGCTTTTTTTGGTTCTGTTATTTTAGTTTTGGACATAATTTTATAAAATTAAATATTTAAACTATTGTTTATATACACCCATCTATAAATAATAGTTATAGATGGGTGTGAAAAGAGACTTTTATTTATAATTTCTGATGATTATTTCATCCTCCACCTTATTTTTACCGGATATACCTCTGTTAACCTTGATAATTTCTATGTTAAATATACTTTTATCGTTATACAAGTTATCTTTTAAATATGGGGTTAAATAATTGGACACCATAAAATATACGCCTTTTTGATGCAATCTAAGCAAAAAATCCCGTATTCTTTTTTGCCCATCTCTGGTTATTAAATCCGAGCCATACCCAATACTATCAGTTTTGTATGAAAAATAAGGTGGGTCTAGATATACAAAATCTCCAAGTTGTAATAAATGCTCTATATCTTCAAATGAACAGCTAACTATTGTAACATTATTATTTAAGATTTTACTGCATCTTATCATTTTATAAAGGGTTTTTCTGGAAAGACTACAACCATTATCCTTATTGCAACTACCTTTAAATTTGCCATTTGAAAAATCAAAAGCACCTCTAAACGTTGTTTTGGTGAGAAACAATAATGCAGCTGAACGTTCTACGCCACTAACTGTGCCATTATTATAAATAGCTCTAATGCTGTTCCAAATGGTATTTTTATCATCTCGATTTGCAGCATTAAAAGCAATAGCATGTTTTTTAAAATGTTTGTACAATTTTTTCAAATTGTTTTTGAGATCATTGTACAAATCTATTAGCCCTGAATTTTGATCTGAAATATAAAACTTACGATCTTTTTTGCTATTTAATACATCAGCTATATTCATGCCAAAAAATAAACTTCCACCACCTATAAATGGCTCAAAATATGCGTTAAAATCTTTTGGAAATCTGCTGAGTAAAAATTTAACCAGCTTAGCTTTAGAACCTGGATATGAAATAAAAGAGAATGTATCTTCTGTTAACAAACTTTCTAAAGCTGCCAACTTATGATTACTCAAACAACACTGTATAATATAATCTATCAATTGCTTATTGTAAACTATATCAAGCCCCTCAAGACCAAGCTTTTTAGACATTTCTTGCCTTTGAATATCGTTTAAAGTGCCATAATCATTAATGAATTTAATTTTTTTAAGCAATTTGCTAACTGATTTGGTAGATACTCCTGCAAAACCACTTAGTTCTACAATTGAAAAATCTACATCTTTTAGATTGTTTAAAAAAATTATTGCAATACCCTGACATAAATCCATCTGCATTCCTTGAAAAATAGTACCAGTTTTTTCATTGAATTTGTTTTTAACTTCACAAGAGCCACATTTGTAATTATGCTCGTGACCTTTGCATTTTAAATTATAAATCCTGCAACCATTACACTGAGGACAAATTACTTCCTCATATGATAGATTGGAAATAAGATCCATTAAGTTGAGTTTTTCTTGCTTCTTCTTTGCTTTCGCAATCTCAGCCTTTACCCCTTGATCAAGGTGTATTGCTTTTAAGATGTTGCTGCAGGCTTCTTCTGTTGGAAATAATTGTTTAACATTAGCGTTCATAAAAATATAAAGTTAATTATTCACGCAAACGGGTCATAATTATTCACTATGACTTCGTTTACTACAGACTATATAACTGTCTACAAAAAAACTCAGCGAAGAAAGTTCGAAACTGGAGTGATTTTTTGTATATTTATATATGGCTAGTGTTCGAAAAGCCTTGAAATATATAGTTTTTTATGTATAAAATTTTTTTTATAAATTTTTTATTTTTTTAAAAATTACCCCCTGTTTTTTACGATTTTACCCAAATTTAGTCCAAAGCAGTTCCTGTTGGGTTATGCTACGGGATATCATTTCGTAAAATCTATGATACATTATTAAGTCCAAATAATGCTATCAACTAATTTATCATCATTCCTACTTTTTAACTACAGTTATTTTTATCGCTTCTAGACATCTCATTATCCACAGGCTTTATTTTTATAAAATCAGCAAATGCCTTTTCGTCTCTTGCTTGTTAATGTATATAATAAAAAATTTGGAAGTTTAGAAAAATATTCAAATAATTTTAATATTGCATTTTTAGGCTGGCATCTGTACTTATCTTTATTTATTATTTAACTCATATAACTATAGCTACTATTATGACAACAATCGCGCGTAACGGTATTTGTCCTTGCGGAAGCGGAAAAAAATATAAAAAATGCTGTCTTAATGGAACAATCAAGAAAGATTTTAATCTAGTCAATGAAATAATACGTCAGAAGCAACAGGGGCTAGGTAAACCAATTGTTCAAACCAAAATTGGCAATCAGCAGATAGTTAAGGTTGGAAACGAAGTTTATCATTCTGAAAAATGGAAAACGCCTTATGATTTTTTATCTCAATATGTAAATATAGTCTTAACAAAAGAATGGTTTGAAATTGAATTACTTAAGCAGCCTGAAGAACGTCATTTGATAATTAAATGGGCTGAAGAATGTCAAAAATATCATAATCATCTTGAGACTGATGGAAAAAATAAAATTGTAAATATAAAACCTAATGGAGCTATAAATTGCTATCTTGGGTTATCATATAGTCTATATTTAATGAAACATAATGTAGAGCTTCAAAAACTTTTAGTTACTAGATTAAAGAATAACACTAATTTTCAAGGTGCGTATTATGAGTTAATTGTAGCAAATGCTTTAATCAGAGCCGGTTTTGAATTAACATTAATAGATGAAACTGATAGAACTTCGGGACACTGTGAGTTTGATGCCGTCTGTAAAGAAACTGGAGAAAGATATTCAGTGGAAGCAAAAATGAAAAGCTTCACAAATAAAGACTCTGAAGCTACCTCGGAACTAATACCTCATTTAAATAGGGCCTTAAAAAAACCTGCTAGCGGTAAAAGGATAATTTTCATAGACTTGAATAGCGATCATAACAATTGGGTTAATAAAGCAGATAGAAAATTGCTGGAAAGAGAAAAGGACAAGAAAGACTCAGATCAAGCTTATGTTATAATAACTAATATAAATTTTCATAGAGATTTGCATTCTACAAATATTAGCTCAGCAATATTGCCATGGGGATTTAGAATAGATGATTTTCACAAGCCACATTATAATAGCTTATCAGAAAAATACAAGGCAGATCAAAAGCATAAAAATGTTTATAGAATAGCTGAATCTTTACAGCATTATCCTAACATTCCTTCAACTTTTGATGGGAGTCTGCCATGTTATGCTTTTAATCCAGAATTAGAACAAATAAGAATTGGCGATAGACTTTCTTATAAAGACGGCGACAACGAGAAAAGAATCGGAACTATTATTTCTGTAGCTGCACTTCCAGCTCAAAAAATTATCACTATTGCAGTTTCTACTGGCGATGGACATACTCATTTATTACAAACCAGTATGTTAGATTCGGAGATAATGGATTACGAGAAGTATGGCAATAGTATGTTTGGATTAGCAGAATTACCTAGAAAGCAAATCAAGACAGCTTATGATTTTTTTAAGTTTTTTTATAAAACTTATCAACATTCAACCAAGGAAAAATTACTGGAATTTTTATACGACCATCCTCTTATTGAAGATTATAAACAAAAATCTCAGGCAGATTTAGCTATGATATACTGTGAATTAATCGCTTTAGAAGCTTTTAATATGCAGGAGATTAATAGCAGGGAAAATTTCACGCAACGTGAAAAGTCATAATCAATTTTTATACTACAGTATATTGTTTTAGTTTATTAATATTATTTATAAGTTGTGACAATTTTTTTATTATTTTCGTTAAATGATGAATTATTAATTGCATCAATTATGTCTTTTTCTTGTCTCTCGGTTAACGGAATAGTGGTATCAAATCCTTTCTCAAAGAAACAAGATATTGAAGCATAAAAATGAATAACAGTAGAATTCTTAGGTATTTCATCAAAAAAAGTAACAACTATATTATGCCCTGTTTCCATAATGCAATACTTTTTTTCAAGATTAAATTTAGCTGAGTTAGTTTTAATATTTACTATTTCGTTCTGTACATAGTTTAAAGTAAAAACTACGTTTGTCTCCTTATTTGTTTTTACTGACCAATGAAGCTGATATTGTATATTACCCATTTTGTCAACTGTAACTTTAACCGCTTTTATAAACTCTTTATTTTTTTCTTCATTAATCTGCTCTTGCTGTTGTTTAAATTATCTCATGAAATTATTTTAATATCATCATACCCAATAAAAAGGCTATAAATTCAATTAATTCATGACATTAAAATCTAACCCATCTATACTACTATAAATGTTTACTTTTAAATACAAGACCTGCCATAAAATACCCTTTAGGTATTTCTGCTTCAAGCTTTAAGTATTAGTAAAAAGCAAAAACAAACATTGCTATCTCAAACACAATGATGTTCCTGTATTTACATGCATTACCGACCTTCATATTTTAAATAAAAGCCAGTAACTACCCAAAAATATAATGTAAATACATGTATCATTACTATAGAAATAATTCTACAAGTAACATGTATGTATTCATCTTATATCCCATGTAACTGTATATCTATATTTCTATTGATACACAGATAGGCATATGTAATAAAACATAATGTTTATAATCTAGATCTATATCTAAATAACACAACAGATATGTAACTCTTTAGAGTTTACATATATTATAATGTTATCTATCGTTAGATAAACTATGTTCTTTATATCTTATACACTTTTTAATTAATAAACATCTTTATAGATATTGCTATTCTATATATTTATTTATGTTTTCTTTAACGTATTGGATATTGTATTTTTTTTATTAGGTATTTCAATTTTTAATGTTATTAGATTAATTATATATATATTTGTTGCTACTGTTGTTTTATAAAAAAATCCTGCTGACTTCATCTAAGACCGAGTTCACTCCGCAAACAACTCATGGCTCGCTTTGTAGGTTCATTAACACTAAATGTCAGTATTGCTGTGTATATAATAAAAAAAATGTAAAAGTGATGTGAAATATTAAATTTATTTTAATACTATTTTTAAGTCTTTTTATTTGGCAATAATTTTAAGTTGGTTGTTTTGCTATAATTTGTACAAAGATTTTCTACTTGCTTAGTACAAAAATATTATACCAATTTAGTGCTAAGTTGTTATGTACAGGCAGTGCAAAGTTTGAATTAATTGTTGTTAACTGTTATTCTAAACCACCAGCCTCACGCTCCCATAAACAATAAAATTATCTGTATTAGCAATAGAACTGCTTAAATAATCAGGATAAATAAGTGATTTACTAAAAACGAAATTAAACTGGATATGCTCAGCGTCGTATCTTATTTTAAAACCTGTGCCAGAAAGATATCCATAATTGGCAGAACTAAGCGTGCCTGCTCCAGTGCCACTTGCAGTTGTAGCTTGATTGTATGATCCTGCAATGCCTATATCGTAAAATAGACCAAAAACAAGACCTCCGTTGCCATTGTTTGTTAAAAACTGTAACCATTTATTACTTGATTTTATGTAATCAGCCAAAGCAAAATCAATATCATTTCTCATAAGAACACCCATTGAACCGTAAATATTTACATCACGGAAACCACGAATTGAATAAAAGCCTCCTAGAACGAATTGGTTTTGACTGTATAGGTCTTGTGAAGCATACTGAGCGTCTATTGTGTTTTGATATGTAAAAGGTACTGGAGTGTTTTTGAATTTTATTGTGTATACCTGATAAAACCTTAACGCATCAAACATTCCTTGGTTTAGTGGATCGGTGCCTATTGTTCCCAATCCTCTGATGTAACTTATTCTATGGAAAAAACTACCATATTTTGTATACAAGTTATTATTAATTCCCACTTCGGTATTCATTAAATTTCTAGACTGAATTTGGCTAAAAGTATTATTAATATAATTTGTGGAACTAATTACGTTAAAGTTAATAAAACCAACTGTTTTTATATGTCTACTTCTCAAAACCGTAGCTTGAGCAAAAAGTGTTCCATTAATCATTTGACCTTTGGATTGAAACGATTGATTTGTTGTATACACGGTTGTTAAATAATCTGAATAAGCAAAGTTAAAACCAAATTTTGCATATTTTACAGGTACTGACCACGAAGCAATAAAGCTCTGCAAATGTCTATCGCCAGATTGACCATTTAACGTTGATAAATATTTGAAATTTAGTGAATCGGCCAAGCCGAAAATATTATCAATTCTAGTGCCTACCGCATATCTTTCGTGACCCGTATAGCTTTGACCTATGTTGTCAAATTCCATAAATGGACTTATTGGTATTTTACGTTTACCATCGATATTTATTATTGAAAAACCAGGCTTGCTACCAGATTTAATTGTTGGTTTATATTGATACGAAGGAATGTTTAGTAAATTATCATTTGCTTGATCGATATCTTTAATGTTTAATACCTTATTTTTGTAGCCTGGAAAAACGATAAAAGTGTTTATTTTATCATTCTTTACGATAATATCTTCAATGCGACCTTCTTCAATATGAATTGTTAACAGCTTTAATTTTAAATCTTGTTCTTTTATGTAAATCTGTGTTGTTACATAGCCATTTTCAGTATACAGCAATGATATTTTTTGCAGAATGGTAGTAATATCATTTTTAGTTAAACACTTGTATTTATAATCTTTTACTATCTTTTTTAATTTTTCTTTTGAAAAAACCGCATTCCCTTCAAATTCAATAAAGTTTACTGCAAGGCATGATTTACTTTTATCAGTTGTTTTTTCTTCAATTTTACCGTCCCGCTCTTCTTCCTTTTTTCTCCACTCGTCAAATTCTGCTAAGTCTTTACCAAGCATTTCTGCTTCTAAAAACCTCTGTTGTTGCGGAATTATTAGGTCTGAAATATCAGCTGGATCTGCAAAGGCACTTGATGTAAAAAATACAAGTATAAAAATACAAACTATTTTACCTAAAAAACCATTTGCTTTTTGTATTTTAAATATGAACGTCGAGTATGTTTTGTAAATAATTATTGCTTATTAAATATGATGTTAAAAACTGTTTTCTTTTTTATCTCTGGCTTATTTATAATTTTCAACTCAAATTCGTCAGAAATTGTAGCATCAAGAAATGAATATAAACTAGACAACCTAGAGTTGCAAGCTGGTGTTGAGTTACTTAGTTCGGTTGTAAACAAAAGTGTAGTTGACGAGAATAGCAAGAAAAATATTGCCACAAAATTACTAAATGACAAAATAATTGAAAAACTAGCTAAAAAAGAAGATTTAGATAGTGATCCACTGCTCCAAATTGAAATAAGATCAATTCTAGTAAATGCTTACATAAAAAAACATTATGACATTGAAGCTATTGCCAAAGAAAACTATTCAAAAGCAGTTGATTTGATTAAAGATAAAAAAGTTTATACATTATCTCACATAATGCTAAATGACAAAAATACTGCTGATAAATTATATTCCCAAATCAAAAACTCAGGTAAAAAATGGAAACAAACGTTTAAGCAATTAGCCAAAACAAAATCAACCGACACCGTTACGGGTAAAAACAACGGTTTCGTAGGTACTACCAGTGAAATGAAGCTACCAGCCGACTTCGCAGAAAAAATCAAAGGTAAACCCGTAAATGAAGCCCTAAAACCATTCCAAACAAAACTGGGTTATCACATTGTTGTTATTGAAAAAGCTGAACCAATGCCTATTGAAAGCTATGATAAAGTTAAAGGAATTTTCATAGCAAATGCGGTTCAAGAACAAATTAATAAAATAACCAAAGAACAAACAGGCGGTCAAGAAATGTTTTTTAACATAAAAGACTAATATCGTGTTAAAAGAAATTGGTCTAAAAATATTAAACATTACACTTTCTTTTGGTTTGGTTTTTAATACATTTTTAATAAATACAGCCAATGCTAATGTATCACACGTAACACCCGATGGGTCAACTAATACTACTATTGATACCAGTCCAAACAATATTACAATAGTTAACATTGCCGATCCTAATTCAAACGGCGTGTCAATGAATAACTTCACAGATTATAATGTTGACACCAGTGGTATTATTATAAACAATTCTAATGTAAATTATAACACTCATCTAGCTGGCTGGATTTCTGCTAATACTCATATTTCAAATGGTAGTAACCACCAAGCATCACTAATAGTTGAGCAAGTAACAGGCAATATGCCATCAAACCTACTTGGATATACCGAAATTGCAGGTGGTAAAGCTGATTTGGTATTGCTCAATCCAAATGGAATTGCCTGTAATGGATGTGGTTTTATAAACATAAACAATATGTTTTTAGCAACAGGCGTAGCTAGTTATCAAAGTGGGATGCTTTCTGGTATTAACACTAACAACAATGGAATAATCTCAATTGGAGGCCTTGGTTTAGACGGAACATCGCTAAACCAATTAACCCTAATTAGTAAACAAATAAACCTAAATGCCACAACAAATTTAGGTACAACAGGAACCTTTGTTATAGAGCAAGGAACAGGCACATATGACTTTTTAAATCAAGCTTTTTCACATGCCTCAACAACTGGCACAGAAATTGCAATCGACATGTCGAACTTAGGTTCAATGTATGTTGGTTCTGCTTATTTAATAGTAAACGACAAAGGCCCTGGTGTGATGTTGAATGCTGATATTATTGCCCAGCAACAAGGCATAACAATAACAACCGATGGTAGGATAGTTTACACAAAAAATTTAACTGCAAAAACAGATATAAATATTACTGCCGATACCGTAATTGCTCAAGAAAACTCTATTTTGCTTAGTATGGGTAATACTACAATTGACACCCATACTTCTTTTACAAACAACGGATATGTAAATTCATATGGTAACATAACACTAAATAATTTAACTAATACTAACGGATACATTGAAGCGTTAGGTTCTGTTTCTGTAACAAACAATAACTTTGCTTTAAATAACACAAATGGCACTATCCAGTCTGATAATAATAACCTTACAATAAATTCAAATTATCAATTTAATAGCACAAATGGTCAAATAAATTCTGGTAGAAGTATTCTTCTAAATATTAATGCCAATCAAAATTATCTTGACACAAATTCTAAAATAAATGCAACAGGCAATCTTTATTTAAACTCTGCTGGTTTTGATTTAACCGAAAATTCAGGCGTTACTATTAAGGCAACAAATATTTCAATCCAAGCTAATAATTTTAGCAACAATACAATCCTTTCAGCAACAGATATTATTGCGCAAACAACAAATTTCAATAATAATTCAATATTATTTACTCAAGATACAGCACAAATTACCGCAACTAATACAATTACCAACACTTCAAGTATCATCTCTAGAAATAACGTTATTCTCTCGGCTCAAACGTTAAATAATGGTTCTACCTCTAAAGCAGCTTATATTACCGCCAGTAACGATATGCAAATTACAGCAAACGTTAATAATATAGGCAAAGACAATCAAGCATTAACCGAAGGAAACGCTTATACAGTTAGTAACAATGGCGTTCCTGCAAACCTATATGTAAACTCACCACCGCAAATAACTGCTCAAGAAGTAGCAACCAACTTACTTACTTCAACAAATTCACGCATTACAGCTGATCATAATTTAACAATAACAGGTAATGTACTTAACCAAACAGGCGATATTTTATCTAGCAACAACCTTACAATTATCGGTAATGTAACAAACAACATAACTCATTACACTACCAGAGCTTTAGCCACAACCTGGGCCTGGAGACACGTTGACTGTGATGTATTTTGCCCAGTTCAATGGGATTCTTGGAATACATATTATACAACTACTCTTAGCTCACTAACACCAACTAGAATAGCAGCGGCAAATACTTTAACAATTGTTGGCAACAAAATATCAAATGATTCAGGCAACGCAACATTTAAAAACAACTCTCCTTTGGGTTCTAATATCGACCCAAACACTAGCAATAACTATTCTTCAACGTTTACAAATTCATCAAACCTAAATACTGCAAATCTTAATTCACCAAACACGGAGCTTGCAAGCTTTCTAAATAAAGCAATGTTTCATAATAACCCAAACCCACCAAATTTAACAACAACAAATGTTAATGGTAATACTATAAACTTCACCTACCAAACTGAAACTAATCCACAGTTTGTAATTCAAAATAATTTCCTTAGTTCGGATTATTTTCTTCAACATTTAAACTTCTCACCTTCACGGCAAATAATATTAGAGGGTGACCCAACAACCGAACGTCAGCTTATTCATGATACCATTGCTAAAGCTGGTATGATACAGTATTTAAGCGATTCATCAGAAGATAATTTATATCAAAACGGTTTAACCTGGATACAAAACAACCAATCTCCAAGCCCAATAAATTATCAATTTGGCTCGCCGCTTACCCAAACCCAAATTGATAGTTTAACAACTGATATGGTTATTCCTGTATTCCAAACAATAAATGATCAACAGGTTTTGATTCCTCAGGTGTACTTCTGTAATGCAACACTTCAAAATAACCAGCAACAAAATAGTACAGGTGGTCAAATATATTCCAATGTAGGTACTGTTAATTTAATAGCAACTGGTTCAAATGCAAATATTTCAAACAGTGGTTACATCAGTTCAAATAACCTGGCCAATATTATCTCCCAAGGCAACTTTACAAATACCGGCGGAGTAATGAATTCTAATCAAGGAGACATAAACATCAACGCCAACTCTGTTTTAATTACAAATTCAGCTGACCAAAATAACCAAAT
>CAMCQG010000017.1 GCA_945876965.1 Rickettsia typhi | reverse complement strand
TAGGAGCCAAATGTTCAATCTATCACAATAGTGAATATAAGTTTACAATTAAATGCAATATAATTAATAACAGCAATCATGCATCTTCATTTGTTAGTTTAGTCTTGATAGAAAAAAACAATAAAATTAAAACACTTGTTAATATAAATAAAACAATACCATCAAATTTACAAAACAACACAGATGAAGTATTTATTGTTACTGAATTTATAAATTCATTTAGCCAGATATTATTAACGGTAGTTCCTTTTGGGGCAAATAATGGCTTTATTAGAAGCAGAAAATTAACAAAAAAAGAAAGAAAAATATTAAACAGAATTAAAATTTATAATGAATAAAAAAAATATTGCCATACTTGGTTCAACAGGTTCAATAGGAGAAAATGCATTAAGAGTTGTAGACAGTGCATTAAACGAATTTAATGTTGTTGTTTTATCGGCAAATGGCATAAAATTAACACGATTAAAAGAGCAATGTGAGTTTTATAAGCCAAAATATTTATTGCTAGAAAACCACAATGCAATATCTGAAATGCAGTCAGAATTTAGTGATATAACTATATTGCATACAAGTGAAGGGCACGATATTATTGCCAACGAAACCGAACTTGATGTTGTGGTTGTTGGAACTGTTGGAATAGCTGGTTTAAAATCGGTTTTTGCGCTTGCAAAAGCTACAAAAATAATGGCAATCGCAAACAAAGAAGCAATTCTTTATGGCGGAGATATAATGTTGCAACATTTAGAAAAGCATAATTGCAAATTAATTCCAGTTGATTCGGAGCATAATTCGTTATATCAATTGCTAAGAGGGGTTGAAATATCTGATGTTACAAAGCTTATAATTACGGCATCCGGTGGGTCATTTCGTAATTATTCTGGCGATTTAAGTAAAGTTACGGTTGCACAGGCATTAAGTCATCCAAAATGGCAAATGGGACATAAAAATACAATCGATTCTGCAAATCTGATAAACAAAGGAATTGAGCTGATTGAGGCAGTTATTTTGTTTAAAATGGAGCCAAAAAAAATACAAGCAATTATTCATCCACAGGTAATAATTCATGCTATGATTGAAATGGCGGATAATTCGGTATTTGCATTTTTATCCAACCCAGATATGTCTTTACATTTGGCAAATGCTATGCGAGATAACAATAAAAAAATTGAAACAACCCCGCCAATTGATTTTTTAAAGCTTGGATCGTTAGAATTTTACGAAATTGATAATAAGCGTTTTCCGGGTATTAAAATTGCAATAAATGCGGTTGAAACAAGCAGATCTCACGTTGTTGCATTTAATTCTGCTGACGAAATTTTAGTTAAAGCATTTATTGATGAAAAAATTAGTTTTACACAAATTACAGATATTTTAGATGATATTTTAAATAAAATTACGCCACAAAAACTTGAATCAATCGAGGATATAATAGATTTTGATACCGAAATAAAAAGTATAACAAATAAAATAATAGCAACAAATGCTTAGCATATATTCGTTTTATTTTTTAAATAAATTCACATTTTTTTATGCTATTTTTATTGGCATAATGAAGTTAAACAATATAAGTCCGCTAGAAATTTCGGCAGTAATTGTATCACAAGAAATAATAAAAGTTATAGCAAGTTCTTATACGGGCGCATTAGCCGATAAATATGGGATACGAAAAGTTATGGCAACGGGCTTTATTATAAAAGTTATTGGTTTATTTTTTTGGTTTTTTGCACAAAATTTTATTCAATTTGCTATTGCAATATCTATTATTGGTCTTGGTGGATCTTGTGTTTTGGGTAAAATTGACGCATTTGTTTATAATTCTTTGTTATCAGTAGGCAAAGCTGATAAATTTAGAAATGTACTTCTTATTGCAACAATAATAGAAAGTATTGCCTCGGTTTGTGTTGGTATTATTGTTAAAATTGTTGGTAATTATAGTATATTATCTGCATTTTCTATATTTATTATAGCGGGCATTCATGTTCCTTTTATATTGATCATTATGAAAGATCCTATTATAATTGCAAAAAAATATATTAAAGAAACGCCATTTCAAATTATAAAAATTGCTAAAAATATTGTTTATAATAACAAACAAATACTTTATTTTACAATACTTTCTGCGTTACCAACCAGCATTATGATACTATCTAGTGATTTATATAAAATGATAATTGCTGATTTAAATATAGGTATTGCGGATTTAGGGCAGATTTATTCATTTGCCCATTTTTTACCAGCAGTAATATCGTTAATATTCTTATTTATCAAAGGATTAAACACTAATCATGCTATTGGAATTATTCTATGCGGAATGATTAGTTTTATGCTTGCTGCTATTTTTTATAGCAAAATATCAATTTTTATCATTGTTATTTTTATAGGTTTTTTACCAATTTGTAATTCTCTTTTTCGCAACGCACTCGAAGCATCAATTTCTAGTGATATCAGGTCAACGGTTACATCGTTTGTCTCTTTAATTACAGCCTTTATAAATATTGTTGGTTTTTTATTGATTGGAGTTATTGCAACTTTTTTTAGTTATAAAATATCTATTTGTTTTATTTCGCTGATGTTCTCTTTTGTTGTAATAATTTTATATTTGCTGAGGGACAGATTTTGTTGTATTAGATCTGATTTTTAGAGCATCTTGATTATTTTGTTTAGGTTTTATATCTTCGGTCTGAGATTGCACTTTTTTTGGTGGATCTGGGGTTGACAACTTTGGAGCCTCTTTTTTTATTTCGGGTTCCTTAGATTTAGCAGGTGATGATCCTTTAAATTTTGTTCTTGCAAAAGTTTGAACAACATCAACCACAAACTTAGAAAGATAACATACCCCGCCTGTAAATAATCCAACACCCGCAATAGTACCAAAGGCAGTAAAAACAGCAGCTGGAATTGGAGTGAACCAAATCATAGCTAGTAATCCGGATACAAATAAACCAACAAGTGCTACTCCTCCAATAATTAAAAGCCCAAATGCCACCTTTTCTAAGATATTAGAATAATCGATATCTTCACCTGAATTCTTAACTTCTATTTGCTTTTCCTTAGATTTTATCTCATTCTTCTTATTATCAATCTTTGTTTCTTTTGTTTTTAATTTATCCAACAGATAGCCTGATGTATCTTCTGATGATTTTTGTGTATTTTTTTGACTATCTTTTTCTTGCTCTTCTGGAGTTTTCATCTCGGTGAACATAATTATATATAAAAAAATATATTGATATTATCAATTGTTATCTTTATAGACTTGTCAAGTAATTTTTTTATCTGTGTGTATGAAAATAATAACAATGCCAAACATAAATACAAAACATGGTTTTGCAGTAGATAAAATAGAGGCATTAAAATATCTTGGAGAAAACATTATTATGTTAAAACAGGAACATTCAGCAGATATAATTGAAGTTACAAACAAAAATATAGATACCCTAAATGACACAATTGGAGACGGACTAATAACGCAATTAAAAAATGTTATTTTGACATGCTATGTTGCAGATTGTGCCTGTATTTTTATACACGCAAAAGATATAAATACGGTTGCAATTGTTCACAGTGGCTGGGCGGGAACTTTTAACGGCATAAACGAAAAAATGATAACAAAATTGCAAACAATGGGTGCAAATCTAAAAAATTTATCAATAGCGATAGGTCCATCAATAGCACAAGAATCGTATCAAGTTGGTGATGAATTTTATGAAAAATTTATAAAACAAAACAAAGATTCTCAGCAATTCTTTATAAAAATAAACAACAAATGGCATTATAACAATGCAGAATATGTTGCACAAAAATACCGTGCACACGACATAGAAAATATTTTTATAAACAAAAAAAATACATACACAGACGACACTCTTTTTTCACACCGTTATTACACACATTTTGACAAAAAAAATGGACGAATGCTTGGATTTATTATGCTATAAGAAATTTAACAATATTTCCTTTAGAATCCTCTATTTTGCTAGCAATCGTAGCCAGAACTACTACTTCAAAAAAACAAATAAAACTGCCACCAATATAATTTAAACTATATTTTATATCCGAAATGCAGATTAAATATAATGCAAAAATTGTTATAATCATTGCGATAAAAAGTGGCACTATAAACAATAAACCGCGATAAATAATTGTTGCAATATCTATATTTTTTAAATTATTAAATAAATTAATATTAATAACAAAATATGCAATATAGCAATTTATAGCAAATATCATCAAACCAATTGTTGCACCAAATAAATAATTGTTGCCAAACCATGATAGACAAAAAATAGCAACCATAATATTAACAAATACAAGGCGATAATTACCAACAGCAATCCAATCTATAATATTTTTAAACATAATAAATAATTTTATATTTTTTATTATAATATAAACAATAAAATAAGTTGCAAATTAAAAAATACATTAACGATTAGTAAGGATACATTAAATTTTATTGCTTTGTGCGGTTTGACTTACAACCAAGAACATAAAATACCAAAAACCATAACATTTTTTATTTTTCATAATTTAGTTATTAAAAACCGTGGATAAATTATTATTTTTAAATTTTTGTTTATTAGATGCTGCACTTTATGCTACGGTTAAATATTTTTCAAAACTGAGCCACCATTCAACAATGGAGATTATTAGCTATGGAAATGTAGCTGCAGTTTTATGTTTATTACCATTTGCACTATATCGTTGGCAGGCAACAAAAAAAGGATTTATACCAAATTTAAGATTATTTTTAGCGGCACCAAGTTCGGCTTTAAAAACAGTAGCAGTTGGAGGTCTTTCAATCAAAAATGTTGCAGTTATATCGTATTTGCAACCAGCTGTTATTGTTATGTTGTCATTTATGATGCTTGGAGAATATGATAAAAAAAATCTCAAACAATATGCTTGGCTTGGAATTTCTTTCGTTGGAATTTTAATATTTGTAGGCTTTGTAGATATTAGGGGAAACGCAATGATGTATGGTTTGGTTTTTTTACATGTATTATTTAAAGGTTTAGTAAATATTTTTACCAAACAATTATCCGATGATAGGCACACAACAATGTTTTATGCAAAACTTCATTATGCAATTTTTAATGTTATAATATTTTGCGTTATGGGAATAACACCAAGTTTGGATATGTTTTTTAGTAAAGCAACCCTTATTATAACTGCAATTTTAATTGCCACACAATATTCTCTTATTTGGGCTTATAAATACGCTGAAAAGATTAGCTTATTGCAAAATATAGATTATTCACGAATATTCTTTACTTGTCTTTTGGCATATCTATTGTTTGGTGAATCAATGGAATCTAGGCAAATATTTGGATTAATCATAATAGTAACTTCTATTATTTTATCTCATAGCGGAGATTTAGAAATGAGAAAATATAGTATTGTGGTTTTGGATTCTGTAAAAGATAAATACAAAAAATATACAAATAAATAGATATTTACCGATTTATTTTATTATGCTTCCAAATTTATAAATCATAATAACAACCGTCATAGATTTTAATTAAATTAAAACTCTATGACACTAACTATAACACCACAAAGGGCATATCCATGTATTTTTGATTTGCAAACAGTAAAACAATATCTAAAAATAGACGATAACAACGATGATAATATTATCAATATTATTATAGATTATGCAATAAATTATGCTCAAAAAATAACAAATACTTTAATTTCACAAGATATTTATGATGTTTATGTTTGTGATATACAAAATAATCAAATTAAGCTAAATTTAAAACCAATATCTAATATAAATACAGTTGAAGCTGGCGGAGCACAATTAGATAGTGGTAATGGATATATTATAGAAAATAATTGTATTATTTTTAATGGTCCAACAACAGAATGTCGTATAAATTTACTTGGTGGATACACATCTTTGGCGTTGCTGTCTCCTGAATTAAAAATGGCAATTTTAATGCATATTTCGGCAGCATATGATAATCGTAGCGGTACATCGCAAGCGGTTCCATTTGCCGTAAACAACATATATAATAAAATTGCCAAACTTAGAATATCATTTAATAATTAATATTATGGCAGAAATAATACAAAATAATTCACCGCAAATTGGTGATTTTAGAGAAAGAATACAAATTATGAAAATGCAAAAAACATTAGATGGATTTGGTGGATACACAGAAACTTGGGTTTTGCAAAAACAAATTTGGGGTAATATTCGTATGACAGAAACTCCGGTGCAAACAAATCAAATTAGGCAAGAACATATTGTTTGTTACGAAATTTTTTGTCGTTTTACAAATATTTTACCAGAACAGCGAGTTATTTTTAGGGGTAAAACAGCAATTATAAAAAATGTTACCGAGCTTGATAACAAGAAAAAATTTATGTCTTTTTCTGCAACAATAATTTTAAATTAACATGGCAAACCAAATTAATATTCCATATGAGATGCAATCAATTTTTTGCTCAGTTGCAACCAATTTTTTTGTTTCAAAAGGAATCAGTGTTTATTATACAATTCCGCCGCAAACAACCGCTCCTTACATAAAAATCAGTTCATTAAATATCACCAAACAAGCCATGGCTAATCCATCTTTTGTCAATATAAACCTAGGTTTAACAATATATACCGATGGGTCAAGCAACAAACAAATTTTGGATATTGTTAGCTCGCTAGACAACGAAATTGTATCCTTATTAAACGGAAATATAAATAGCACAAATACAATAATTATTCGAAATTCATACATAAATGATTGCAAGGTGACAGAAGTGATAGATCGTCGCGGTTGGATTGCAAACTGCGAAATGGTTTTAATTGGCGGATTAATATAAATTTTTTAAAATATGTATACAATAAAAACAAATTTAATAAATAATGCCACAATAAACGGCATAGAATTTGCAGGATATGCAAGCGTATTTAATGTTATAGATAGACATAAAGATGTGATAGAAAAAGGAGCATTTATCAAGACTATTAACAACTTTGGTGCCAGATATACTTCGTTGCTTTTTAAGCATGATATATCTCAAAAAGTTGGCATTATAACAATGTTGTGCGAAGACGATCATGGTTTATATTTAGAAGGAATGATAGACATTTCTTTGCCAAAAAGTGAAGAATTAATTCGATCAATACAGAATGAAGCAATTTTACATTTTAGCATCGGGTATTATCCAAAAAATATCATCAAAAAAGGTGCCATAAATTATATAAACGATTTAGATTTGATAGAAATTAGCTTTGTTGAATCGCCCGCCAATGCTGATGCAAAAATTTTGAATGTTGACGGAATATATACCGATTCAAAAATTGCTAAGATTTTATCTTGCCTTGGATGATATATTCATTATGAATTGCATACTTTTGGGCTTACTTTTTATTTTTATCTGTTTTATATAAAAACAACAGGAAGGTATTTTTATTGCAAATAACAAAAAACATATTATTAAAAAAATAACAACTAATTTTTTTAATAAGTGAGGTTGTGTAAGAAATGTTTTAAGTGGATTTTTGATAAAATTGTAGAATTTCATTTTTTGCAATTTATTACAATTGGCGGATTTAGTGGCGGAACTATTTATTCAGCAAAAATTAATCATATTTTGTCTATGAATATTTTTTGGTGGTGGTGCTTATTTGTAGTATTATTTCATATATTAGCAATATTATACAGCACAACTTCATTGTTTGATAAGAAAATTACCAATAGAGGTCTACCAAACATAGAAACAAATAAATATATAAGCCTACTTAATGCCGTTAGAATAGCATTTGGCTGTATTTATGTATCTGACACATCTATTGTCTGTGATGTTAAAAATAATAAAATCTATTTAAAACTTAACAAAAAAAGATGCCATTGGGTGCAAAAAAATATGAATGATAATATACCGTACATTATATTTGAAGGATTTGATTGTTTTAAGGATGTAAAAAACAAACAATCATTGGAAATATATTTTGAAGTGAATTGTTCTAGAACAAATGAAATTATAAATAAACAATTTATAAAACACAATTATACAATATACTATAAAAAACAAAATGATTGCAAAGAAAATATATTAAATACAAAAGACCATTCTTTGGTGATTGAAGATGAGAAAATTAGCTTTAGAATAGAAATAAATGATACAGAAATAAGAAAAAAAATTGATAATATGAAAGATTTTTATGTTGAAATTGAAATATTCTTAAAATCGGCAACAATAAGTTTTTAAATTATTATAATGCTAGTTTTATGTAACCTTTTTTGTTAATGGTCTAGCATTTTAGGGGCAAAATCATTAAAAGGTAATATTTTATTTAGGTTTTTTTACTAAAAAATATCTCAAAAATATTTTATGAAAAAAAACGCTTTGAAATGCAGAGTGATATTATCTGATAATTGAAATTTTAATAACACCAAAATCTTCTGTTTCGTGATCAAAAATATTGCCAGTTATATTATCTGATATTTCGGTAGATAATGTTTCGTTGGCGATATATTGTGATAATTTTGCATCTTTTATTATAAATTTTATCTTTTCATTTTCACAAAATATGGCAATTTTAATTCTATCGGCTACATTTAGTTGCAAATCCTTACGATTTTGCTGAATCATTCGTATAATATCTCGTGCAATCCCCTCGTTTTCAAACTCCAAAGTTATTTGAGTATTTAAAACCACAATCATTTCTTCACCAGCGCAAACTCTTGCATTTGCATCTTTTATGTCTAGTTTTATTTCGTATAAATCGCTAGATAAAGGCTGCCCTAAAACAACTATTCCATTATCTGTTTTTTGCCAATTTCCACTATTTACAGCCTTGACAAGTTCTGGTATTTGTTTGCCAAAAATACTGCCACATTTTTTTAAATTTATAATTAATTTTTCATTAGCAACTTTTGCAAAATCTGTGCTAAACAAAACATTTTTCACATTTATTTCGTTTTTTATAATATCAACAAAATCTTGCATATCGAGTGGGTTTTTTGAATAAACCGTTAATTCGCTAAGTGGCATTCTAACTCTGATGTTTGCGTCTTTTCGCAAAAAAAGTGCTGCATTACAAATTTTTCTAATACCATCCATTTTGGCTGATAAATCCAAATTTAATGGCAAATTATCTAAGCTTAATAATGTTTTTAAATGTATAGAATAGCTCATATATTTATTGTTTAATTTTGTTGTTGCGACCCAGAAACAACATCAATCAAGGCATTTGTTATTCCTGCTTGGCGAGTTTTGTTGTAATGAGTTGTTAATTGGTCGATAATTTTTTCTGTATTACGAGTTGCACTATCCATTGCTTGCATTCTTAGAGAGTGTTCGCAAATGATATTATTATTTATGGCATAACATAAAATAGCATATAATGCTTGATATTCTGCAAATTTTATAGCCTCTTTTATATCACAATCTATTTTGTATAATCCATCTTTTTGCTCTATTAAATCTTTGATATTTAAAAAATTAAATTCAGTAACCATAGCCGATTTAAAACCGTTAAATGCTATAAATAATTCGCCTTCGCAATTTGCAATTAAATCAGTAATTAGCTTGTCTAAATTAACAAAATTTATACGACCTTGTGTGTAAAAATCATCTATATAATCTTGTTTAATTGAGCTATCTTTTATTTTATGATAAAAAGTAGAATTTGCTTTGTTGCCAATATGTTTCATAAATATAGAATAACCTTGGTTTTGTAATAGCTTTGTATGCTCTATTGTTTGCTTACATAATCCGTTATTCAAAATACCGCATAGCCCTTTATCGCTAGAAATTGTTATAATTGTTGCATGTTTTGTGTTTTGTTTATTAAAAATGGAATCAATATCATTCTTATGTAATAGATTTGACAAAATATCAAAAACACCATCTTTATAAACCTTAGAATTTACAACAATTGACTTCATTTTTTGCAATTTTGCAGTTGAAACCATTTGCATAACTTTTGTTATCTTAACGGTCGCATTTGATGTTTTTATGCGTTGTTTTATTTGTTGTAAACTAGACATATACTATAAATTAAACATCTTTAATATCTTATCCATAATAGTTCTTTTATCCTCTGGTGGAACATATTGTGATTCTTTTTCTGTTGGCACAGTTTCAAAATCAGGCGGAATAATCATTGTATTATGGTTTAGCATAATATTTTGTGTTCGCTCTGTTTGTATTTTTTTTAAATCTTTGTCGTTCATTATTAGGGTTTTAGAGCAACCAACAAATAGCAGACATAAAAGTATAATTCTCATTCGTTAATAGCTAAATCTAATAGATAAAAAAAGGCACCAATACAAATTGCAGCATCAGCAATATTAAATGCCGGCCAATGATATCCTGCGATATAAAAATCTAAAAAATCACGCACTGCACCAACAACAATTCTGTCGTAAATATTACCACAAGAGCCTCCACAGATGGATATAATGCCCCAATATTTCATCTTTTTTGTACGATATATTGCGTATAAATAAAATCCGATAGTAATCAGGGATGATAAAAAAATAAAAAAAATATTACTATATTTAAAAGACCCAAATAATCCAAAGCTAACACCACGATTATAGACCTCTACCAGATTAAAAAAAGGCAAAACATTATAAAAATATGCTTTTTTATTTAATAAAAATTCAAAAACAACACTTTTTGTGTAAATATCAGCAATAAAAATAGTTAATATTGCAGTGAACGATAGCAATAATTTTTTTTTATTTACCATAATAATTTTTTATTAAAATCAATTTCTGCATCACAACAGAAACAATTTAGCCATTCCTAAAAATATAACAAATGATCCAATTTCGACAACTGTCATTAAAAAGACAACCGCAGTTACCGCAGGGTCGGTTCCAAGCTTACGCATTATAATAGGAGCAAAAACACCAGTTAAAGCAGCTATAATCATTGCGGCAAATATTCCAAAACCAAATACCAATGCAAGACCAATTTGCCTATAAACCAAATATACAACCAAGCTACTTATACAAGAAATTACTACACCATTCATAAAAGACATCAGTATTTCTCGTGAAAAATACCTATTAAATGTGTTCGCATTTAAATCTTTTGTTGCAATTGCACGAATAATAACCGCAATTGTTTGCATTCCGCCATTCGACCCCATCGAAAGTGAAACAGGCATAAGAACTGCCAATGCCGTGATAGCATGAATTGTATGCTCAAAAAAAGAAATTACATATGATGCCAAAGCAGATGTTATTAAATTAACAAAAAGCCAAATAAATCTAACCTTTGTAGTTTGAAATATCCCTTCATCTAAATCACTTAAAACACCTTGCATTCTCATCGATTCATCAGCTTCTTCGGTCGCCAAATATTTAACATTATCTACCGAAATTATACCAACCAAATGTCCATCGCTGTCCAAAACTGGAGCCGAGTCAAGATCGTATTTATTAAACAAATAAAGAACCTCACTTTTGTCATCCATCGCATTTATTGTGCTAACTTCACGATTTATAATGGTATCAATTTTTGCTTTTGAATTTGATTTTACAATCGACATTAGCGATGCAATTCCAATCAGCTGATGATCATCGTTCACAACAAAAATATCGTATATTTTATCAGGTAAATTTTCGGTATTATTACGAATATATTCAAGTACAGAATCGATTGTCATTCCTTGTGTTACAACAGGATAATCTAGATCCATAATACGACCTGCTGCTCTATCTGGATAGCTTAATCCGGTTCTAATTCCTTTTCTGTTTTCGTGAGGGAATCTTTTAAGTAATTTTATTTGATCGCTAATACCAAGGCAACTCAAAAAATAAATAATTTCATCGTTTGCAAGCGTATTAAGTAGTGTTGCAATTTTTTTATATCCAAAAAAATGTATAAATTGCGCTTTTAAATCATTATTTAATTCTGTTAAAAAGTATGGATTAAATTCATAATTTAAAACATAAAGCATCATTCTATCTTTATATTCTGTTTTTAACAGGGTAAATAATATTGCTTGATCTGTATAATGCAAATCATCAAATATCTCTAAGGCTTTTACCTCATTTTCGTTGTGTAGTGCATTTTTTATTATTTGCAACATTTCTGGCTCAATACCGTGATTTACCTCTTCTAATTTTGTTGAAATATCAGGCATTGGTTCCAACTTTTTCAAAACAGTTTTTTTAATATTCTTCTTTTGCTTTGAAGGCGATGACATGATTAATCCAGACACTATTATATAATATTAAATATAAAAAATAATCACTATCAACTCACATATAATCAAATCTATAAAATGCAAGATAAAATTTTATCTTTTATTGTTTCAAAGTTTTCTAAAAAAATATTTTTATATGAATATTCTTTTTTTATATATTCTTCCATCCATGGTTTTGCGGTTTCCCATGCATTAAATTTTGGATCAATATAAAACAATAAACCTTCGAGCATAACAATTGTTTTTTGAAACAAGACTAATGATTTTTGTGTTTTCATTTCAAATTGTAATGCCATATTTAATACATGACCAAATACTTCTCCAACTTTAATTTGATCAAGATTTTTACCAATAATTTTTTCACCAATAACCCTACAAGACATCTCAAATAAAAATATATCAATATTTTTTGGTACATATCCAGCTTGCATATGAATTTCGGCAACTTTTTTATAATCTTTTGTTAAAAATCCATGTAAAATTTGGGTCACAAACGATCTTTCCCTTTTGTTTAAAAAACCAACCCTGCCAAAGTCAACAACAGCTATTTTATAATCTTTGGTTATAATAAAATTACCTTGATGTGGATCGGCCTGAAAAATACCATCTTCATATATTTGTTTTAAGAAAAATATCAATAAATCATTGGCAATTTTGCGTCTCAACAAAGGCGATAGTTTGTTTAATTCATTATATTTATTTAATGTAAAACCATCTATCCATTCTATTACCAAGCAATTTTCTGTAACAAATTGCCAATACACTTTTGGAACATAAATATTTGAATCACCAGCAAATCTTTGCTTAAAACTATCAATTGCCGCAGCTTCCATTTGTAGGTTAGTTTCCATTTTTAAATATCTAGATATTTCGGTAACTATCGTTAAAATATCAAGTTTTTTAATTTTTCTTGAAAAAAAACAAATAATCCTAGTAAAAAGATACATAGTATTTGTCTGAATTTCTATTTGCTCTGCAATCCCAGGTTTTATCATTTTAACTGCAACTACCGTTGAATCATTCAATAGTCCCATATGAACTTGCGCAATTGATGCCGTTGCAATAACATCTTTTATTATAATATTTGGAGCATTTTTGATTATTTTTGATCGCCTACATGGTGATAAATTTTCGTGTAAATCTTGTAATATTTTTGCAGTTTTCTCACCAACAATATCAGATCTTGTTGCCAAAAATTGACCCAGTTTTATCATACCTATTCCAAAATCCTGAATAGCAATAATAAGTAATGATTTATGATAAAATCTTGATTTAAAAAATGCAATTACAAGATATGGAAAACTATATAATAATAAGAAAATTTTTATTATAAAAAAAGTATTTGGCAGCTGCAAAACGAGCAATGCCGAAAAAATAAAAGTATGTTTAACAAAAGATATTACATACCACACTATTTATTATCATTTAAAATAGCCAATCTTTCTTTTGCAATCCTAATAGCATTATCCAAATCTCTTTGGGTGCATAACCCAACAATAACTGGATCTTTTGGTGTTAAATCTGACATACTACGATGCGATTTATTTCTAATTGATTCAACCGTATTTTCTGTACTACCAATCAATTTAATAATTTGTTTATTAGATAAATCTGGCGCAAACGACAAAATCCATAAAATAGCATCAGCCTTGCTTCTTCTTTGCAACAACGGAGTATATTGTTTTGTTTTTTGTTTTGGAATTTTTAGTTCATCATATTCTGATTCATCAATAGAATTTTCTATAAAATTTAATCTTGAATTTTCATCTTTTTGGCATCTTTCTATTTCTGCTTTTGTTAAAGAAACATTAATTGGATTAATAGCCATAATATGTTCTGCAAAAGTACCATTTGCAATTGCCGTAACTTCCATATCGTGTAATTTGCAAAAAATTGCAATTTGTCTAAATGTAAGAGATGTGTTATCAACCAACCAAACAGCTGTTGCCAGTGGATTTTGCACTAAATTTTCTACAGTTTTTTTAGTATTAAAGTTTATCTTGTTTGTTGCCATGATATAACAAAATTAAGGAATTTTTGATGCTTTTAAGCAAATATAATCAAAATCTATTTATATAAAAATAAAAGTCAACAAATGAAAATAAAATTTATTTATTGAAAAATATTTTTTACTAAATACAGCAATATGCTAATATTAATATATTGATTTTTTATGTCAACAAAAAAACGAGATTATTACGATGTTTTGGGTGTTAGCAAAGGTGCTGCTCACGATGAAATAAAAAAAGCATTTAGAAAAAAAGCTATGGAACATCATCCAGATAGAAATCCAAATGATAAAGCTGGTGCTGAAAAAAAATTCAAAGAAGTGAACGAAGCATATGAGGTTTTAGGCGACGAAACCAAGCGTCGCAATTATGATAACTATGGGCATGCTGGTGCAAATCAAGGTTTTGGTGGCGGACAAGGGCAATCAGGTGGTTTTGGTGGCTTTGAAGATATAAACGATATATTTAAAGGATTTGGTGGTTTTGAAGATTTTTTTGGTGGCGGTGGCGGACAAAAGAAAAAATCCGATAGCAGAAAAAAAGGCGATGATTTAAGCTATGGAATGTCTTTGACTCTTGAGGAGGCCTGTTTTGGAAAAAAAGATGAAAATATATCGTTTTCTGCATTTAATGAATGCGAACCTTGTGGCGGATATGGATCAAAAGATAAAAGCACTGCAAAATGTAAAAAATGTAATGGGGTAGGGGTGGTTAGAACGCAAAAAGGATTCTTTATTATGGAGCAAACTTGTGGTGCTTGTGGAGGCTCTGGTGAATCAATTAGCAATCCTTGTACAAGCTGTAAAGGAGAAGGTAGAGCCGAAGGAAAACGCACGATAAAATTTGATATTCCAGCAGGTGTTGATAACGGAATGAGCGTTAGAATTCAGGGCAAAGGAGATGCAGGACAACGCAAAGCTGGGGCTGGAGACCTATATATAAAAATTACCGTTAAAAAGCATGATTTATTCACCCGTAATGGTGATTCTATTTTATGTGATATACCAATTTCGTTCACAAAAGTTGCATTGGGCGGTAAAATTGAAGTTCCAACAATAGATGGTAAAATGATAGATCTTGAGGTTCCTGCAGGAACTCAGCCCGATACAATATTTAGCATAAGGGGCAAAGGTATGTCTGTTGCTGGAGGGGGTCGTAGGGGCGATATGAAGATTATTGCAAAAGTTGAAGTTCCGGTTCATTTGAATAACGAGCAGCGTAAATTGATTCGTGAGTTACAGGATTCGTTAAAGCCAGAAACAACTCCACAAAATAATAATTTTTTTAGTAAAGTTAAGAGAATGTTTGATGGTAAATAATTTTATTATTTTTCTTGTATATATAATTTTATGATATATAATTATAGTTGAATTACATTAATTAATCAATATATTTATGAAAAATTTATTTACTTTTGTTGCAGTTTCTATAATTTCTTTGACTGTTGCTATTTCTCCTGTTGTTGCTGAACATCATACTGATAAATATCAAGGTAAGAAACATAGTTATAAAAACGAACATCGCAACAAAGACAAAAATCAGGTTAAAAAACATCATGCCGATAAAAATCACGATAAGAAATATAGTGATAAAAACGAACATCACAACAAAGACAAAAATCAGGCTAAAAAACATCATACCGATAAAAATCACGATAAGAAACATGGTGATAAAAAAGCACATAAAGAATAAACAAAAGTAGTTTTTATTTATTTTATTTTAAGCCTCGTTTTTACGGGGCTTTTTTTGTATATACTATATTGACTTTAATATAAAAAAAGATATTGTTTGTCAGTACCAATGAAGCTATATAAAAATTTTTGTATCTATGGAATACGCATATACGGCTTTGGATAATGATGGCAACAAAGTAAAAGGCGTCGTTACGGCAAATGATTCACAGGGAGCAAGATCCATTATTATAGCACAAAAACTAGATATTATAAGCTTTAAAAAAAAAGTAAAATCTGGATTTTCATTTTTTAAAAAAAAAGCTAAAATAACATCTCGTGAATTAATAAGTATTTTGCTAAATATTGGGGAGCTTGATAAAATTGGTATGCCAATGATTCATATTATAGAGATTTTAAAAGATGATATTGCTAGCGGATCTAATATGAAAAGTTTTTGTAAAAGAATTTATAGCTCAGTTAAATCTGGCTCTACATTGGGTGATGCTTTTGAAAAACAAGTTGGATCAATAGATCCTGTTTATGCAAATTTTATTAAAATCGGTGAGGATACAGGTAATTATCACGATATTTTTGCAAAAGTTATAGAATATATCAAATGGGCAGATAAAATTAGCAGAGCCATTAGTACAATTTTATTTAAAGCAACAACATCCATTTTATTTATTATAATATTGATGATTACAATTTCGGTTGTTGTGATACCAAAAACAATGTCGTTTGTAAAAGATAATGGAATGAGTATTCCGTGGTATACACAATCTTTGGTTGATATGTCAAATTTTATTGTTCATAAATACTATTATTTTTTGGCAATTTTATTTGTTGTTTATACTTTATTTAAAGTATTAATGAAATTCTCTTATTTAATGCAAAGTAGAATAGATTTATTAAAATTGAAATTACCAATTTTGGGTGATTTAATTATAAATATAGAAGCCGCTAGATTTGTAACATTTTTTAGCATAATGTATGAATGCGGAATTAGAATTGAAATTATTTTTGCCAAAGTAAAAGATATTGTAAAAAATAAACATATTAAAGATAAAATACGAAAAATTGAAATGATGGTTTTAAATGGTAGTTTACCACAGGAGGCAATGGCCGCTGTTGCTCCGTTTCCAAAGCATGTAATAAAAATGATGGCAATTGGTTTTGAATCAGGAAACATAAAAGATGTAATGGGTAATACAAAATATTTTTTAGATAGAGATATAGAAGAGCGAACCGATTTGCTTGTATCGTCTATTAAGCCAATGATATTGGTTTTTACTGGATTTTTAGTGGGCTGGATGGCACTTGCGGTCTTTGGTCCTATTTATAGCAACTTGGGTAACTTCTCCGATACATCAAGTACTGCTTCAACAACTAATACAAATGAAAATGGTTGATACATATAACATGGGAACTGTGGACCCGCAAAAGCTTTCTAATTTTATTAAGGCTGTTGGTAGCGATGGTAAAGATATGGAACCTGATTATGTTGCTGGTAATAATATGCTACATGATTTTGAATCAATGTTGTTAAGCGATGATATTGAGCTAGATGTAGAAAAAAGTAAAGTTATTGAAAATAAACAAAAAAATACTGCAAAATTGGCGTCCCAAGGAGAATTGGATCCTGCACAAGAAGAATTTTTTGCACAATTGAGCAAAAAATTAAAGCTTGATGTTGAGGTTTGTAAAAAAGGATTTGAAGAAGAACTGGATACTGATGATGAAGCAAAAACAAGCAAAGATACATCAAAAACTGCACAAAATAAAAATAGAGATAAATTTATGGATGCTTTTGCCAAGGCTTATAATCCAAAAAATACACAACAAACTGGTGGACTTTTGAACAAACTTGATAAAAAAATGGAATTGAAAGCAGTTATTAAAAAATTTGCTAAAAAATATAAACTTAATCCAAAAGCTATAAGAAAATCATTAAAACCTCAAATAAAACAAGCTAGTAAAAAAAATAACTTAAATGGTCTAACAAAATCATTAAAACCTAAAATAAAACAAGCTGGTAAAAACAATAAGCCACAAACTACACAACCATTCTCAATTCAGGGTGTTAGTGCGGTGCTGAGCCCAAAACCAACACCACAACCAAAACAAGCGATACAGAGAAACACAAGAGGGTTTTAAAATATTTTATGAATTCGTAAATAATCGCAATTAAGATCTATTAATTTTTGACTAACAGCAGATGTTGCGGCATCTTTGTCTGCAATGCTATTTGTTGTAGTTTTTAAAAAACTTTTTCTTGAATGCCCAACATATATTTTGGATTTAATTTGTTGTTTTAGTTTTGCAAAATTATCCAGCAAATTCCAGCATTGCTCATTATCTTTGCCAAAACCCAAACCAATATCTATTATTATTCTATTTTTATTTATACCTTTTGCTATTAAGTAATCTGTTTTATTATTTGCCCAATCAATTATAAAATTGCAAATATCGATAGATTTATCAATTTTTTTTGATCCAACAGGTGCCTCCAAGCTATGCATACAAATACATTTTACATTGGGGTATTCTAAGGCTAAATTTATCATTTTTTCATCAACAAAACCATTTACATCATTGATATAATCTATTCCGTTTTGCAAACCAAATTGGGCAACATTTGGCCTGAAGCTATCAAGAGAAACTACCAATCCTAAATTATGTGCAAAATTTATAATTTGCGGCAAAATTGATAATCTTTGCAATTCGTCTTTTTCGCTAACAAATTCTCCATTTGGTTTTGTTGAAAAAGCCCCAACATCAATTCCGTAAATATTATTTTTTGCTGCCTGCTCGATATAATCTTTAATTATTGCAACATCAAAAGTACCATCCCCAGAAAAAGAATCGGTAGTTAAATTAACTATTCCAAATATTTTTGTCATACTCCAAATGCTAAGTTTAAATTAAGAGTATCTATGCCACTATTTGGGCCATATGGTAAAATTCCACCATTAGACATGTGAAAATAACTTAATCCAGCCCTTATATTGCTTGTTATAGCATATGAAATTTCGATAGAGCTTTTAAATTGCAAAAATCCTGTCATAATCTGCTTATCTGAATCACTTAGATAAATAAATGCTGGTCCTGTAAAAAAATTCATAGCAATTCTATCGGTAATATACCAATCTCTGCTTAACCCTATTTGTGTATACCATGAAGCACTACTTATTTCTCCAAAACCTAAAATTGGTCTTATATTGCTTATATTTTGATAAAAAAAATTGCCTATATTATTTTGAAATTGATTATTTGGCAATTTAATATTTGGTGTTAAATTAAGAAAAAAATTAGCCCTACCTTTATCAAATGCACCAGTTTTTACCGTATATCCCGTGCCAAAAGAAACTAAATTTTTATCTTTAATAATATAATTATCACTCAAATTTGGTGAAAATAAAAAACCTGATATAATTATCCCCAAAAGGGCAAAAACTGGCATAAAATATTATATTAAACCTTTGGATTAGTTATTCCGGATTGTCCAAAATATTTACCTTTTCTATCTTTATACGATACTTTGCAAACATTATCAGCTTTAAAAAACATAAACTGTGACGCACCTTCATTTGCATACAATTTTACCGGCAAAGATGTTGTATTAGAAAACTCTAATACAACTTGTCCTTCAAATTCTGGCTCAATTGGTGTTACATTAACTATAATTCCGCATCTAGCATATGTTGATTTGCCAACACAAACAATTAAAATATCACGAGGAACTTTAAAAATTTCGATTGTGTGCCCCAAAACAAATCCATTAGCAGGAATAACACAATGATCAGCTTCGATAGACTTATAAATATCGGCAGCCATAAATTTTTTTGGATCTATTACCGTGTTTGGGGTTAAATTTGGATCAAAAATAGCAAACTTATTGCCAACTCTAACATCGTATCCGTAGGAAGACAATCCATATGAAATAATTTTATCTCCATTATCATTTTTGCTAACTAAATCAGCACTAAATGGGGTAATCATTTGTTCTGTTTGACATCTTTTTAAGATTTCTATATCTGATAAAATCGACATTATATAATATATTAATTATTAAACATATAAAACAAAAAAATAAATGTCTAGTAAAAAAATATTGACTTTTAATAGATGTAAGTCTTTTGTGAAAACAATTTTATTTATCATAGAAATGCTTAGCAATATAAACGATGCTATTTTAGATTTTAAATCTGGTAAATTAATCATTGTTGTAGATGATGAGAGTCGTGAAAACGAAGGTGATATTATTTTTAATGCATCATTTGCTACCCCAGAAAATATAAATTTTTGTATTCAAAACGCAGGAGGGTTAATTTGTTCCGCGATATCGCAAAATATTGCTGAAAAATTAAATCTAAAACCGATGCAAAGAATTAATCGTGATTTGTTTGAAACTGCATTTTATGATAGTATTGATGGGCACGAAAAATATGGCGTGACAACAGGAATTTCTGCAAGCGATAGATCCGTTACTGCCAAACTTTTATGTAACGATAATGTTTGTGAAAATGATTTTAGAAAACCTGGACATTTATTTACCGTTGTTAGCAAAAAATATGGAACACTAGAAAGAATGGGGCATACAGAATCTGCCGTTGATTTATCAAAAATTTGTAATTTGCCAGAATCTGCAATTATGTGCGAAATTGTTGCAAAAGATGGCACAATGATGCGTAGAGATGGGTTAGAAATATTTGCAAAACAACATAATATAAAAATAATTTCTGTCGAGCAAATAAAACATTATCGAGTTGCAACAGAAAATGTTTTAATCAAAAGTGAAACAGCTGTTTTGCCTACACAATTTGGAATTTTTAATATAGTGGTTTATAGAAATCCAATTACAAATATTGAACATTCTGTTTTGTTTAAAAAAAATAATACAAATAAGCCAATTGTTAGATTGCATAGCGAATGCTTGACTGGAGATATTTTTTGTAGCTTAAAATGCGATTGTAACGAACAATTAAATTTTTCTATGAAAGCAGTAGAAAAAAATGATAACGGAGCTGTAATTTACCTAAGAGGGCACGAGGGTAGAGGAATTGGCTTATTTAATAAAATTAATGCTTATAAGCTTCAAGAACAAGGATTAAATACGATTGAGGCAAATTTAAAACTTGGCTTACCAAACGATTCTCGTGATTATTCTGATGCAATTATGATTTTAAAAGATCTGCAATTGGATAATTTTGATTTAATGACCGGTAATCCAGAAAAAGTTGAATTTTTAAAAAACTTTGATTTTAGATATGATATTATAACGGCAGAGGTTCATTTAAACAAATATAATGATAAATATTTGCATGATAAAGAAAAAATTATGCATCATACCCTTAATTTAAAATAATATGTTTACTGGTATTGTTGCTAAAACTGGTATAGTTACAAACATAAATAATGGTGTTTTTAGGATTAAAACCGATCTTATTTTAAACGAATTAAAGATTGGCGATAGTATTTCAATTGATGGAGCTTGTCATTCTTTGGTCAAATTAGATAATAATGAATTTGAGGTTTTTTCGTCAATAGAAACATTTAGCAAAACAATTGTTGGGCTATATAAAATTGATAGTTTGATAAATTTAGAATTACCTCTTCGTGCTAACGATTTTATTGGCGGACATAATGTTTCTGGTCATGTTGATTGTATTGCAAAAATTAGCCAAATAATAAAAGATGATAATGGTATTTTTGTGCAAATTAAAATACCTCAAGAATTTATTAAATATATTATTAGCAAAGGATCGATTGCTATTAACGGAATTAGTTTGACGGTAAATAAAATAAATGAGGATATAATTGATTTATATATTATACCGATTACAATAGAAAAAACTAATATTAAATTTTTGAAAACCTCAGATATGGTCAATATAGAGGTTGATGGGGTGGCAAAATATATTGAATCATTAATAAAAAATTTTCAAAAATGATTAAAATAGGTGTAGTTGGCAATAAAGGTAGAATGTCTCAAAGATTAATTAATATAATTGGTAATCAAAACGATTGTATTTTATCTGGATATTTTGGGCATAATGGTGGAACATTTTCAAGTTTGCACGAATTGTGTGAAAAAAGCGATATTATTATTGATTTTACAACACCAGAAACAACAATGCAATGTGTTGAGTATGTTCAAAATAAAACATATATTTGTGGAACAACAGGATTAACAAACGATCAAATTGAAATAATTAAAAAAGCTGGTAAAAATGCTAAAATTTTACTTTCTAGCAACATGTCAATTGGTATTGCGGTTGTGCAATATGCACTTAAAAAAATTGTTCCATTGCTTGATGATTTTGATATTGAGATACTAGAAAAACATCATAATAAGAAAGTTGATAGCCCTTCTGGAACCGCACTTAGTATTGGTAAAAATATTGCTGAAATTAAAGGTATTGATTTTGATAAAAATAGTATTTTTAATAGAAACATTGTTAGACAAAAAAATGAAATAGGGATTGCATCTCTCAGGGGCGGAACTGTTGCTGGTGAGCATACTGTTAATTTTTTTGGTGATAACGAAACAATAGAATTAACACACAAAGCGGAGAATAGGGATATTTTTGCAATTGGAGCAATTAAATTTGGTAAAATGATTTATAATCAGCAAAATATGGGCTTTTTTGATATGGAATATATAATTAATTTGCTTGGCGAATGTTAAAATTAATAGGTAATTCGATATTGTTAGTCGTTATTACTGTTTTTGTTTATTTTTTATTTTTTACCAAAAAACAGCAAATACAGCCAATAATTATCGATGTCGGAATCTCTGAATCAGATGCTAGCAATATATTGAATATTATAGAAAAAAATAAACATTATCGTATTGTAAAAAATATATTAAATATTGAAGAGGTAAACAGGTTAGCAATTAAAAAAGATATACAGGATATACAGGATAAAATTAAAATATTTTGCGAGAATAATCAATATATTTGTCATAACTTAAAGTATGAAAAAATAAAAAAGCGTATATTGAAAGATCAAAAAATATTATATAATTTTGGATACGATAAAATGGAGATTTTTGAATCTGCGATGAGTATAATGCAAAACAAAGCCAATTTTCATTCATTGCTGAGAGGTGTGTTGCCAGAAAATATTTTTTTAGACTGGGATAGGCCAACATTTTTGGGCGGGGTTGAAAATAAAGATGATAAAGGGTCGGCAAAAATACTAGGATTAATTATGTCCTTGGCGTATATCGGAAATGAATTTATTGTTGATGATAAGCCATTAATATCTTTTGATGATAATAAATATTTGGCAATATCATATGAGAAAAAAGACTTAGATGACAACGATTATACATTTAAAAATATATTATTTACGGACAGCAAAGATGTATTTATATTTTCTAGCATTTTTGATATTAATAAAAAAATAAATACAATTGATTTAATGTCAATTTATGGAGAAAATCATAGTTCTGGATATGTTGAGTGGAATAATGATTCTATTAAATATCGTCGCAAATTGTTGCAAAAAATTAGATCAGAAGATGTAGAATCGATAGAAGATGTAACAATAGGGATGATTGTTGTTGAGAGATATTTTGATGATGAAAAAAGTGTCGGATATTCTGCTGGTATTGGTGGAAGAATGGCTATTGTTATAGGCGTAGATAAACCTAAAAAACAAATTATTTGTATATCGAGTAGTGATCAAATATCGAATAATCGTAGTGGCTTTGGAATAGATATATATAATTACGAAAAAAATAATACAGTGTTACAGATGTTTTTTAAAATTATAGATTAATGATAGCAGATTACGGATTTATTAGTGGAAAATTTAGCCTTAATTCAACTGTTGCGATTGGCAATTTTGATGGGGTACATTTAGGTCATACCGTTCTTATTGAGCATGCAAAATCTATTGCAAAAAAAAACAATACAAGCGTTGGTGTAATAACTTTTGATCCAAACCCAATTGAGCATTTTCAACGAAATAATGAGCCATTTTATTTAACATCTTTGCAAGAAAAAGTATCTTATATTATAAATAAATGTGGAGTTGATTTTGTTTATATTATAAAATTTAGCACAATATCTAATCTTTCTGCTGAGGATTATTTTAAAAAAATATTAATCGATAAATTGTCTGTTAGTGGAATTATTGTGGGCGAAAACCATATGTTTGGTGCCAATAAAACCGGAAATATTGAAACATTAAGACATCTTTGTAAAGAATCTAAAATTATTATTGAGCCAGTTTTGCTGCATAAACATAAAGATGAAACCATTATTTCGTCTGGTGTAATTCGTGGTTGCATTAAAAATGGAGACATAAAAACTGCAAATAAATTATTGGGTCGGAATTTTTGTATAACCGGTGTTGTGGTGCGTGGGTCACAAATTGCAGGCACGACTTTGCAGCATAAAACGGCTAATTTATTTACCGAGGTTAGATATGTTGAGCCAAAATATGGAGTTTATGCTATTTTTGCTAAATTAAATGGCGTTAAATATCCTGCTATTGCTAATTTTGGTATTAGGCCAACTTTTAATCATACGAATCCACATTTAGAGGTTCATATTTTAAATCATGATTTGCCAGATTTTTATGGAGAAAGAATATCTGTAGAATTTATAGAATATATCAGATTGGAACAAAAATTTTCGTCTATTGACGATCTAAAAGCGCAAATATATAAGGATTGCCAAGCGTGTGTTAACATTTTATCTGATATAAAATGTTAACTATAAAGTTATTTTTTTTTATATCTATTGGCTTGCTGACTATGTGGAAAATAAAATTTGCAAATATTACATATTTTATTGATGCTTTGCGATACGCGTTTAGTAAAAAAAATAAATCAGATTCTGGTGCTAGCGGAGTAGGCAGTATAACCGCTTTAATGTCGCAGTTGGCTGGTAATTTAGGTGTTGGAAATTTTGCAGGATCGGCATTAGCACTTTATTATGGTGGACCAGGTGTTATTATTTGGTTTTTTATTTTAAGTTTTTTATGTAGTGCTATAAAATTTGGCGAAGTTGTTTTGGCGCATAAATTTAGAACAATTGATAACGGGGTTATAAAAGGTGGCTTATTTTATGTTATAGAAAAAGGTCTTGGCAAAAAATATAAAATTTTTGCTTTTTTTTCGGCATTAAGTGTGTTGATTATAGCAGTTAGCTCTGGTGCAATGCAGTTTAATCAAATAAATAATTTGCTTTTTGCACAAAACGGAATTTTAAAAATTGATATAAAAATCTATATTTTTACCCTATTTGTTGGAATTTTAGTTGGCATAATTTTATTTGGTGGGCTAAAAAAAATAGGACTTGCGGCAGATATTTTGGTTCCAATTATGGGGTGTCTTTATATAGGTAGCTGCTTGCTGATTATCGCACTTAATTCACATAACATTTTGACCGCTTTTAATCTTGTTTATCAAGGTTTTTTTAATTTTAAATCTGGCGTAATAACAACTGTTATAATTTCATTGAATCGTCTTATTTCTGCAACCGATACTGGGGCTGGTTTTTCTGCAATAAGTCAGTCAAATTCTAATTTAAAAATGTCTGGTCAACAAGGATTAATTTCTTTTTTTGATCCATTTATAGTCGCAACAATTATGGCAATTGGTGCCTTTGCAGTTTTGATTGTTGGGGTTCCATATGATGAGCCACAATTTATGGGATTATTGGCGATAAAACAAGTATTTATCTCGGTTAATCGTTCGTTTGAATATATGCTGATATTTATTGCATTTATGTTTGGTTTTACAACAATTATGGCGGTTGGTTTTTATGTTCAGCAGGCTTGTATTTATTTGTTTGGCTTGCGATTTAAAAAATTATATATTGTTTTATATATTATTATTTATAGCTTTGTAGGGCTAAGTGATACGATATGGATTTTTGATAATCTTGATATTGCTTATACAATTGGTGGCTTTATAAATTTAATTGCAATATTTCTTTTATTGCCACAAATTAAAGAAATTTGGCAAGAATATTTAGATAAAAAAAATACATATGAATAATTTTTTTATAACTGGCACTGGCACAGGAGTTGGTAAAACCTTTTACTCTATTTTGTTGGCTAAAAAATATAATACTCAATATTATAAACCTATTCAATGTGGAATAGATGAAATTGATAGCGAAACGGTTGCCAAAAATGATATTGTAATTTTACCAAGCACTTATTGCTTTAAAACACCTTCCTCTCCTCATTTTGCCGCAAAACAAGAAAATATAGAAATTGATATTAACAAACTGATTAAAAATTTTGATAAACCTACAATAGTTGAAGGTGCTGGGGGGGTATTGGTTCCTATAAATAGAAATCAATTTATGATCGATGTAATCAAGTATTTTGATTTGCCAACAATAATTATAACAACAGGAATAGTGGGAACTATAAATCACACACTTTTAACAATAAATGCCCTTAAAAATGCAAATGTAAATATTGAAGGTGTGATTGTGAATGGAGAGGCTTCATTTGACAATATTGAGGCAATAAAATATTATGGAAAAGTTAATATTATCGATTTATGATTGATAAATATTTAGAATTTATTGACAAAAGAAAGGCTAATAATATTTACAGACAAAACAAACAAACGGTTGCTACAAAAATTGATTTAACTACAAATGATTATTTAGGCTTATCACAGCATCCAGAAATGATAAAAGCAGCTCAAGAATATGCTATAAAATATGGAGTTGGTGCTGGTAGTTCAAGACTTTTATTGAATAATAATGATATTTATAAGGATTTAGAAGATAAAATTGCCAACTGGAAAGGTACCAAAAAAGCAATGTTTTTTAGTTCAGGATATCAATTAAATTCAAGCGTTATACCTAGCTTATTATGCGAAAAAACTCTTGACAGCAAACCAATTGTATTTGCCGATAAGTTAAATCATTCCAGTATAAACAATGGAGTTTTATTGAGTGGAGCAAAGCAGGTTCGATATAGCAATTGCGATTTAGATATGTTAGAATTTTGGTTAAAAAAATACGATTCTGTTGTTGAAAAATTTATTATAACAGAAAGTATTTTTGGAATGGATGGCACAATTGTTGATATTCACAGGCTTGTCAATTTAGCAAAAAAATATAAGGCTTTTTTGTATATTGATGAAGCTCATAGTACGGGTGTTTATGGTAAAAATGGCAACGGACTATGTGATGAATTTAGCAGAGAAATTGATTGTATAATAGGGACTTTTAGCAAAGGTATGGGTTGTCAAGGAGGATATATGGCAGTTAATAATATTATCTATGATTATTTATTTAATCATTGTAGTGGCTTTGTTTACTCAACAGCACCTAGTCCTATTTTAGCTGGATTAGCTAATAAATCTATCGATTTAGTATCAAAAATGGACACAGAAAGAATATCTTTGATAGAAAATTGTCAAAAATTTAAACAGCAATTCAAAAAATATCAATTAACTGGCGATGAAAAATCTCATATATTTAGTATTATTTTGGGAACACCACAAAAATGTGATGATTTTGTAAAACAAATGATAAAAAATGATATTTTAGTTTCTGCCATTAAATATCCAACTGTGCCAAAAAATACTGATAGAATAAAAATTGCAATTAATAGTTCATTTGTATTTAATTAGATGTTTAAAAAAATATTTTTATTGCATAAATTGCCAAACAAACAGCCAAAAATCTTTGTATAAATTTCATTTTTGGTAAAATTTTTGCTCTCAAATTATCATTGACAAATATATGAGCAATAAATAGCCAATAAAAAAATACCACACATATCATATATGTGCCACACAATATTTTATTTAATAAGGTTATATTGTTGTTAAAAGATACCGAAAAAATAGCTATCATATTAATAGCTGTGTTGGGATTTGAAATGCTAACTTTAAAACCTAAAAATAAAATTTTCTTTTTTTTAATATGATTATTATGAAGTTTTTTCTCTTGCAGATTATTATCTCTGTTCCATATTTTTATCGCACTATATAATAAATATATACAGCCTAAATATTTTATTGATGTATACAAAAATGGCATTATTAGCAATATTTGTTCTAATCCAAAAATTGATAAAATAACCAACAATGAATACCCTAAGGTTGATCCTATTATTCCAAAGAATGCAGTTTTTTTGCCAAAACATAAACTATTGCTAATTAAAAAAATAAGATTTGGTCCGGGTTGCAAAATACCAAGAGTATGTATTATTGCTAAATTTGGTAAAATCGACAAAAAATCCGACATATACTTAATATAATAATTTTATCATTTTGATTTAAGTCCTAATATTACACTTGTTAATATAATTATTATACCAATTGTACTTGTAAAATGCCAAGCCCACCCTTCAAATAATGTAGAAATTATCATTGATGATGGCGTATAAACAAGTGCCGTATATCCAGTTTTTGCAGGCCCTATTGTTGTATTTAAATAGTAAACAGATGAATATGCCACTATAGAAGCAAATATTATTAAATAAAAAAGGGATAAAATATAATTTGCATTAAAATCAAAAATAATCCTTCCCCCCCAAAACAAGCCAATTATCAGAATAAAAACAGATGAACAAAAAGAAGAGTAGCAAAGAGAAATCAATGGGCTTGTTTTGTTGCGTTTAAAATTAATCGCAATGATTATATAGTTGCACGAAAGAGCTAAATTTGCAACCAAACATAAACCTATTCCTGTAATAAACCTGATAAAATTAAAATTTTGATTTACAATATTATGTTGAAACATTATAAACATTCCAATTGCTCCTGTTATGCTTGTTAATAAAATTATTGAATTTGGTCTGCGTTTTTCGTATACACACATTATAAATTCGCTCAAAAAAATTGTCGTTGCCGACATAGTTGCAACAATTCCGCTTGGAATATATTCACACGCTTTATATACTAAAATAAAATTAAAACAACCATTGATTGCACCAATTATAAATAAATTCTTACATTCATTTGCATTTATGCTGATTTTTTGTCTGCAAGCAACTAAGATAGCAAACAAAATAACACCAACGCCAAACATTCTATAACACACCGAAATATAAAGACTAACAAATGAAGATGTTTGTGTTTTTATAGCAAACCAACTAAATGACCAAGATATGCAAATTGCCATAAATGCCACAAGAGATTTCATTGTTTTAGGCTAATTAATTGTTGATTTTTTATTGTATAGCATCTATCAAATTTATTTATAAAATCATGATTATGAGTAACATAAAATATTGCAGATCCATATTCTTTTGCGATATTTATCATTAAATCAAAAGCTTTTTGTCCGTTATTTGGGTCCAAATTGCCAGTTGGCTCGTCGGCAAAAATTATTTTAGGTTTTTTTGCTATTGCACGAGCTATTGCTACTCTTTGGCGTTGCCCGCCAGAAAGTTCGTGTGTTTTATGATTTATTTTATCTATAAGTTCTAATTTTTCTAATAAATTTATAGCATTTTTGTGTGCCTCGGTTTTATTAATCCCAGCAATTAATTGCGGTATCATGATATTTTCTAAAACAGAAAATTCTGGCAATAAATGATGCAATTGATAAATAAAAGATATATCTTTTGCTAATATTCTATCTGGATTTTTAATATTTTTTCCACAAAAATCAACTTGCCCCGTATCCGGAGAATCTATAAGACCTAAAATTTGTAAAAGAGTTGTTTTTCCACAACCAGAATTGCCAATAATACCAGATATTTCACCTTTTTCTATCGATAAATCACAATCGTGAAAAATCACATCATCGCCATATTTTTTACTGATATTCGTGGCTTTTATTATCATACATTATGAATAACTTTATAACAAAGCAACGATACATTTTTTTAAATGCAAATCTTATAAAATTATTTTTTAAAGAAATTAAATTTTAAAATAACCATTGTTAATAACTAAATTTTGCGGTTTTTTTATTGCTAAATTAATAAATAAATCATTAACAATAAAAACATATTTTGTTGGCAAAAAAGTAACTCCACCTATTCGCATTCGCTCATTATCCTCACCTTTTTGGGGAGGCAACTGGATTATCACTCAATTAAGCCAGCCATTTTGAGCGACATAACCTTGATTTTATCTCGCATCTCGGTTGCCTTTTCAAAATCAAAATTATGCACGGATTTTTTCATCTCTTTTTTGGCAATTTTTATCATTTCTTCGAGTTCTTTTGGTAACATATTTTCTATGTTTTTATCAAAATTTTTCAT
>CAMCQG010000016.1 GCA_945876965.1 Rickettsia typhi | reverse complement strand
AAAACATCTTTATCTGCCTGCGTTTCCTCAATTTGATTCAACTCAATATACTGAAAATGACCATCTGTTACAATTTTTCCATCAGATGACATAACTGCTGTTCCAAGCCCCGTTCCTGGCCCTATGTATATTATTTTTTTACCAACAACCTTATCTAGATCTGTTTCGGTCACCAAACCTTGCAACTGAACCGAGGCATCATTCCTAACGAAAACTCTAACTTTTTTTGGTGATAATCTTTGAAATACGGACTCCAAAACAACATTATCAAATTCATCAGGCTTTTCACCCAAATTAACAGCAGTTCCTGATGCAATTGTATTTTTTTGACTTATTGAAAATAAGCTTTTTTCAACAACAAAAGGATCGCCAATTGTACTAATAATTTCATTTGTTAATATTTTATTTTGTTTTTTATAATCAACAAATCTACCTGGAGAACCAATGCCTATGTTAATTATAGAATATTTTTTTTTACCAGCTTTATTGATGGCTTTTAAAACAATATCATAATACGAATTTGCTAATTTTTCTAAACCTTTTGGGGTATTTATTGTTCCGGTAATAATAGGTTTTTTAATCAAAATTTTATCTTCAATTGGATAAACAGCCCAGTCTATTTTTGTGCCACCAATATCAATTCCTAAAATGGATTTTTGCTTATTATTTTCGAATAAATCATAAGCATGGTTTATATTTTGTTGTTTTGTTATTAATTTTTGTGCAAAGGAACTATTATAAATACAACACAACATAAAAAAGCTTAAAAAAACCTTATTCATAAATTTATAATTAATCTACATATTTATGTGAATTATTTTATTTTATATAAGTCAACAAAATTGTAAATAAAATAACTTGACTATAAAAAAAAGCAAATTCATTGATTTGTGTTTAAAATGAATATATGTATATATGGCAAAAAAAGATACTAAAAATATTTTATTAGTTAGCAGTGCTGGTACTGGCTATCAATATGTTGCAAAAAAACCAACAAAAGGTTTAAAAGCAAATGTTAAGCTGGAATTTAGAATGTACGATCCTAGAATTCGTAAGCATGTTTTGTTTACCGAAGCAAAATTGACATACAAGGCAAATTAAATTATTTATTTTTATTATTATGAGATTTAAGCTAAATAAAATTGGATTATTATTATTTTGTTTAACATTAATATCTTCTTGTTGTAATAAAAATAAGCACTATTTTTCCTCTTGTTATTCTTGTCATAAAAAACAAGATAGACCTATTGCACTTGTTATCAGTGCGCCATCTGGTTGCGGTAAAGATACAGCAATCAATGCATTGGTTGAACAAAATCAAGATTTATCAAAAATTATTAGCGTCACAACTCGTGCAATTCGTTCAAACGAAAAAGATCATTTTGATTATCATTTTATAACAAGATCAGAGTTTGATAAATTGAGCAAAGAAGATAAATTGTTGCAAGAAGCAACCGTCTATGGTGACAGCAGGGGAACATTGAAATCAGATTTTGATGACGCAATCAAGGCTGGTAAAAATGTTATCTTCAATACAGATTCAAAAGGCTTTGAAGACATTAAATCATCACTGGGCGATAAAATAAATGTTGTTGGTGTTTTTATACTACCTCCTTCAAAAGAAACTTTAAAAAACAGACTTAATAATAGAGGTACAGAAAAACCTGAAGTTATTGAGTATCGTATGGGATTGGTAAATAAAGCTATGGAAGGTTTTGAAAGCTATAACTATAAAATAATAGGTGAGTCAAAAGAAAAAACACTAGAAGAATTAGATAGTATTTACAAAGCTGAAAAAATCAAATCGAACGCTCAAAAAATGATTAATCACGGCAAGTCTGTAATAGATGGTAAATAATTTTATGAATTTTGATGTAATTATAATAGGCGCAGGCCATGCAGGAGTTGAGGCGGCCTGTGCGAGCATAAGAATTGGCGCAAAAACAGCATTAATAACAGCTAACAAAAATAACTTAGGCGAACTTTCTTGTAACCCAGCAATTGGTGGAATAGGAAAAGGAACAATTGTCAAGGAAATAGATAGTCTTGATGGTATTATCAGTAGAGCTGCGGATATGTCATCTATAAATTGCAAGATTTTAAATAAAAGTAAAGGTGAAGCAGTTTGGGGTCAAAGGGCTCAAATTGATCGCCAATTATATAAAATTGCAATAAATAAAATTTTATCCGAAGAATATCAAGAGCTAAAAACAATCGAAGCGATGGTTGATGATATTATTTTTGACAATAATATAATTTGCGGCGTTAAATTGCACGACGGAAATATCATTGGATGCAAAACTATTGTAATAACAACCGGAACCTTTTTAAACGGACTAACGCACACAGGCAGTGTTCAAAAATCAGAAGGAAGAATTGGAGAAAAACCAAGCATTGGCTTGGCCCAGGCAATAAAAAAATCGGGATTAAATATTGGCAGATTAAAAACTGGAACACCAGCTAGAATAAAATTTGATAGCATAAATTTTGATGGTCTTGAGCCACAAAAAAGCGATGAAGAAATAATTCCATTTTCGTTTTTAAATACAGAAATTACTGTGCCGCAAATAGATTGTTTCATGACCTATACAAATACCATAACACATCAAATAATACTAAAAAACACATCCGAATCACCGATGTATAACGGAACAATTTCATCTCGTGGTCCTAGATATTGCCCATCAATTGAAGATAAAGTTAGAAGGTTTGCAGACAAAGAAAGGCATCAAATTTTTTTAGAACAAGAAGGTCTCAATAGCGAACTTGTTTATCCAAACGGCATTTCAACTTCAATGCCATTTGATGTTCAGGAGCAGTTTATTCGCAGCATAAAAGGTCTTGAAAATGCCGTAATCACACAAGCCGGATATGCAATTGAATATGATTATGTTGATCCGCGTGAGTTGCAACAGACCCTTGAAACAAAAAAAATACCAAATCTTTTTTTAGCAGGACAAATAAACGGAACAACAGGATATGAAGAAGCGGCGGGGCAAGGTTTGATTGCCGGGATTAATGCTGCATTAAAAATAAAAAATGAACAACAATTTATTTTAAACAGGTCAACAAGCTATATCGGGGTTATGATAGACGATTTAACATCAATTGGTGTTGATGGAGAGCCTTACAGGATGTTCACTTCTAGATCTGAATATCGTTTATCAATTAGAGGTGATAATGCTGACATTAGGTTAACAGATTTGGGTATAAAAATTGGATGTGTTAGACAAAAAAGAGCACAACACTACGCAAAAAAAATAAAAATTATAGAGCAAATTCAAAACACATTAAAAACATTAATTTCAACACCCAATATGCTTGTAAAACAAGGTATTAATATAAGCATGGATGGCATAAAACGAACAGCAATAGAGTTAATTAGCTCAAAATATATAACACTTGCAGATGTAAACAAAATTTGGATAAACTCAGTCGATTTAAATGTTGCAAGCGACATAAAAAGATATATCGAAGCAGAAGCAAAATATGCTCATTATATTATACAGCAAAATGAAGAAATTATGTTAACAGCAAATTATTATAATACAAAAATACCAATCGATATCGATTACAAAAAAATTCAAAGTCTTTCAACAGAAACAATCGAAAAACTCATCAAAATAAAACCATCAACAATAGGATTAGCTGGGTTGATACCAGGCGTTACACCGAGTGCAATTTCTGCAATTATTGTTTATATTAATAAACATAATTGTTGACTATAATTTTTTATTATTAATTGCTATAATAAGTTATTTTTACAAAAATGCCACAGTTCATATACGCAACATCCCTTTTTTTAAATTCATTGACGGCAGTTTTAGTAAAAATGTTTGGAGGTATTCCTGTTTACGACCTGATTTTAATGAGGAGCTTTTTTAGCTTTTTATTCTTAACCCCATTTATATTGTATACAAAAGAATATACAAAAATAAAAAAAACAAACATAAAATTAAATGTCGTGTCAAGCTTATTGATAGTTTTTGCAATTTTATGTTATCATACCGGAAATCGTCATGTTCCTATTAATTCTTCTGCTGTTATAAATTCATTAATGCCGATTACAATTGTTATATTTTCTGCAATCTATATGCGAGAAAAAATATCAAAACAACTTTATATTGCGGTTTTATTTTGTACTGCAACAGTTTTTGTTGTAGCAAAACCTAAAGCTGGTAACCTAAATTTTGGATATATTTTATTGTTTGGTGATATTATAGCTTATTCTGCTGCTATGGTTTTTAAGAAAAAAATTATGAATTCACAATCTGTTTTACTTACGGTTTATATCAATTTAATCATATTTATACCAATAACCTTTTATCTGAGTGGGTACAATTATCAATTTTTATTTGATATAAAAATGGTAAAAATTGGTCTTATTATTTCTTGTATATATGTGGTTGAGTTTTTCTTGTTACATTTGGCATATTCTAAATATGATGCCGGAAAATTACAGCCAGTTAGATTTTTTAGAATAGTGTATGCGGTTGCATTGTCGTATTTGGTTTTACATGAGCAACCAAGACAAGAGCAGGTTATTGGTGCATGCTTAATAGTTATTGCTAACATAATAATACTCAGGATAGAATCTAATAGAAAAACAAAAAGCATAACAGAAGACAATACTGTTGGATAAGATGAAAAAATATGATTAAAATAATATTATTGTTGATAATGTTGCAAAACTTTGCGTTTGCAGATGATTTTATGAAAATGGAAGATTATAATCCAATTATGGTCCCAAACGATGTAGCAGTTTCTTTATCAAAAAATACTTATTTGGTTTCAAATGTTGTTGTATCTGGCGTAGCAGAAAGCGACACACAAGCTTTTGATAACGGTCTATATTCTGCAAAATTTATTGCATTTAGGGCTCTTAAAAATACAATTCAAGACAGCATTTTATCAGAAGATTCTAATACAATAGATTCAGCAATAGCTGGCTTCGTTCCTGTTGATGGGCATTTCGAAGATACACAATATACAGCTAAATTTGAAATCCTATTTGATAAAGATAAAATTGCAAGCCTTATAACAGAAGCAAAGATGATAGGTCAACAAAAAGCTCGTAGCGGAGGAGAATCTGTTGTGGCAAAAATAAGCATTAAAAACGACATAAAAAACTGGATTAAAATACGAGATAGACTCGACAAATCAAGCATAAAATATAGCATTATATCTTTGAATTTAAATGAAATTGAGCTGTTGTTTACAAAAATTAATATTATAAAATTAACTAACGATTTAAAAGAAAATAATTTAGAATTAGTAGAGAATCGTAATTTTTATTTTATTAAAATACCATTGTTTTCATAGTCTATGATTGTTTTTATTATTTTTTTTATATTAATTAATGGTACAGCAAATGCATATACAGATGTTATAACAAATTTAGAAACTAATCCAGTAAATAACACAAATATAATACCGCCATTTCCAGTTGCAAATTTAGATGCAACAGCGTGGGATATAAAACTAAAAGAATATATATATGCTTATCAAATTAGATATGGAAACATAGGTGATAAATTTGTTTTACCAGAGGATATGGATCTTTTTTTGACATCTTTGCCTCATGGAACAAAGGATAGACCTGCCATAAAACCTGAGGAACAAAATAAAATATCATCAATTTTTGATGATGAATACGAGCAAAATATTGTTGATCAATATTTTAGAATGCAATATAGGGTTATGGCACCAACTATGAAATAATTGGCTTCCATATTATTAAATTGTGTATTTACAAAAATACCAATTAATAAGACCACCCATATGAACAAAAGTATTGATATTATAGAAAAAAAATTTGATATAAATTTGGAGGATATTTACAATGTTTATCCTGTTTTGATTGGTAAAATTTGTCAAAAATTAAATATTGCAGTATTTTTTGATGATAACATGACAAACGACTATTTTGGCAATATTATAAAAAATGCAGATGGCTGTGCAATAAACATAAATAGTCGTCATTCGGCACAAACAAATATGTTCACAATTGCTCACGAGTTAGGTCATTTTACAAAACACCATGAAAAGCTTCATATGATTGGACAATTTATGGATAGAAAATCTAGTGGATACACAAAAGAAGAAAAACAAAATGAAAGACAGGCCAACGATTTTGCAGCCGAATTGCTTATGCCAAGCGATAAATTTTATCAGGTTTATAAAGAAAATATGGGTGATATAAAAAAATTGACTGAGTTTTTTATGGTATCTCAAGAGGTTGTATATTTTAGGGCTGTAAAATTAGGTTTAATGTTTGGTAACTATGTATGATATTGATGAAATTTTAGTAGAAAAATATAAAAAAAATAAATACGATCGCAACGAGGAGGTTTTGAACAATGTTTATAAAATTTTAAATAAACATTTATCAAAAATAATTTCTATCGGCTTTTTATTGATATGTTGTGTTGTTGGTTATTTTATTTTTTTATATATTTTGATTGTAGAAAATAACGATAAATTGCAACAAGCTAAGGGTTTTATTGTTCCTGCGATTATTTTATTCTTGGAGAAAATTAAAAAAAAATAAAATATTCACAGGTAAGATAATTTATAGTATGACATAGTATTAAATGTAATATTTTTGCAACAAAAAGACCAATAAAAAATATCACAAATAACACAAAAAATAATTTTTTATTATTACCTATATTTTTATAATTGATTGCATCCTAGTGTGCTCGCACCAGAACTACGCCTATCCAAAACATTATTTTGTTGCAGTGATTCATTATTTATTACTAGTAACACTTTTATTAAGTCGGATACGGCCGTCTTATTATTAAGGAATGTACGCAATTCATTTTTATATTTTTGCTCAGAATCTTCGTTTGGTTTATTAGTAATAAATCGACTAAGATTTGTATCTCCTAACATCGTTAATGGCAAGTAAAGCGGCATACACACTGTGGCCGCCACAGCCTCCGCGCATTTATTATTCACTTCAACATATACATTGTTCTTTTTTGCCTCACTTCTGCTAAACGAAACATGGTCATTAATTTTAGATATAGATTCTATGATTGCACCAATAACCCTCTTCATACCGTACTCAATCTCACCAACATCTAGTGATGATAATTCGTTTGTTTTATCACAAAGATCTTTATACAAATTATCAATTTTATCAATCTCATTCTCTTCGCCTTTTATTTTTTTTATATACCGATATAACTCATATAATGTTTTCATTGTATCTATACTATGTTCATTTTCATGATTTCTGTAATATTCATCAATAGATAGCATTTGTTTTTTATAAACAGATAAATATTCTTCACATTTGTCAATTTCTTTTTGTATGTCATCTAAACTGAGTTCCCCGCTAAAATCTTTTTTTGCTTTTTCTAGCCTATGTTCTTCTGTTGCTAACAAATTTTTTAATACTAACATTTCTTTATCATATGTCTCTCTTAAGGTACTTTGTTCATCATCATATGTTCGCACCAAAGAATTATGTGATGTAATATATGCTTTTTTTAGATCTTCAATTTCTTTATCTAATTTTTCTTGTAATCTTTTTATTTCTTTTTGATAAATTTCAATAAGTTTGTTTCCATCTTTATCGATATCATCTAAAAAATTATCTTCTCCCAAGGATGACACAAAACCATTGTATTTATTATTATTTTTATCACTTTCATTGTATTTATTATTATTTTTATCACTTTCATTATCTCTATTTTTGATTTCATTAAGTAACGAAATAATCTTGTCTTTTTTGCCATCTATCGAGTCAATTTTATATATATCTTCTAATACAGATACATCATTAAAGCAACTAACCAAACCAGGTAACATAGTATCAATAAAATATTCTTTAAAATTAGATAAACGACCTACCTGATCATCGTCTGTCTTGTCATATAGTTTAAAACATAATGGCTTTAAATCGGTCTTCTTATAGTATAAATCTTTATTATCTTTTTTTAGCCAAGAACCAATAATCATCTGAATATTCTCTATCAATATATTATCACAATCTATTTTTAATAATAAAATTAAGGAGTTAATTCTTTTTTTCACAATTTCTTGTCTGGACTGATTTTCTTTTGTTATTTTTTCTTTTTCTATATTGCCTATTTCTTCTTTTTTTATTACCTCTAAACTACTTTTTTTATCACTTTCCATTTTTTTTAAAACTTTTTTATTACCTTCTATTGTTTTCAACAAAATTTGTTCTTTATTTTTTATTTCTATTAAAAACTCTTGTTCTCTATTTTCTATATCTTTTTTTTGACTATTTATCTTTTTTTCTATTGTTGTTATTGGTAATAATAATTCTTTCTCTTTTATGAACCCATTAAAACAATCTTCAATTGAATCATCATTTTTAAAAAAATTATGCAATTTAATAATTATTTTATCATTATTTGTTTTATTATTATTTATTTTATTATTTAATAATGTTATTTTGTCTTCTATTTCTTTTAATGCAAAAAAGTCATACAACATTTTTTTATTAGAATCGATATTTTTATATAACACATCATAAATTTTGGTAAACAATTTATCTTTTTGTTTTGGATTCATTGCCTTATAAAAAATTTTGTTACTGCACATTTTATGCATTTCTTTTATAAATTGACATTTAACAATATCACTCTTAACGGTATTATTAATTGGGGAAACTTTGTTCATAAAATGAATTTTTAAAATATTTATATAAAAAATATACACAACTAAAAAATAAAATCAAGCACATTAAATAATTTATGCAATATACTTCATTTGATAAAAATTATTTCATAAAATTGTATATAAAATGATAAATCAAAGGCTTTGTATGCTCAAAATTTATTATATACAGGCAAATTTATCAAGCTATGATGAATACAGCAAGCTAAGGGTTTTATTGTGCCTGCGATTATTTTATTTTTGGATAAAATTAAAAAAAATAAGCCTAATAGTTGATATTTTTTTAACCCAAAGTATCTTTATTCCTATAAGACATCAAAACAATGTTATATATTTGAACCAACATCATTATGTAAAGAATTTTTTTAGCAACAGCAGTTAAATACTTTATTTTATTAACAATAGAATTACCTCCTTGTTTCGGTCTTTATATATCTCATATTTAAGAACTTATGTTGATATTTTATTTTATAACAGGGTCTTAAACTCCTTGCAACATACCTTATACAATTGATACATAATTATCAACAAAAATAAACCGACTAACTATAAAACAAAGTTACTACTCTAAGTTGTTGGAGACAAATTCATTCAAAATATTTATCTCAATTAATTTTATAAATTTATCAATATTTTCTATATTATTATCGGCAATAAAATATTATATATAAAATGTATAAATTTATCAAGAATTGAAATAAAATTCCTTCATAAAAACAAAGTTATCACTCTAGGTTATCGGCGACAAATTGATTCAAAAGCTTAACACCAAAAGCTGTTGAGCAACCTTTTTGAGCAATATTTGATTCCATACCAACATCAGAAACACCAGCAATATCCAAATGTGCCCAGCTTTCAGTTTTATCTATAAAGCGTTTTAAAAATTCAGCAGCCGTTATAGATCCAGCTTGACCTGTATTTGTTACATTACGCATATCGGCAAATTGTGAGTCGTTCATTTTATCAAAACGCGGATCAAGTGGCATTCTCCACACAGATTCTCCAGTTTTTTTCGATGCCAAATTTAACATATCAGCTAACTCATCAGTTGTGCTATACATTGCGGCATAATAAGACCCCAATGCAACAACACAAGCACCTGTCAAGGTTGCCAAATCTATCATATGCTTTGGTTTATAGGTTGTTGACGCATAATATAAAATATCACCCAACACTAATCTTCCTTCGGCATCGGTATTTAAAACTTCAACAGTTTGACCAGATAAAGATTTAACAATATCTCCTGGACGCTGAGCTGAACCATTTAACATATTTTCAACTAACCCAACAATTCCAACAGCATTTACTTTTGCTCCTCGTGTTGCAAGCAATTTTATAGCCCCAAAAACAGCTGCAGACCCCCCCATGTCACCTTTCATATCTTCCATCCCTTTTGCTGGTTTTATAGAAATTCCACCGGTATCAAATGTTACACCTTTTCCAACCAAAGCAAGATCCACATCTTCAATTCTTGTTGAATCACCTTTATATTCCATGATAACAACTTTAGACTCTTTGTCTGACCCTAAACCTACACCAACTAACATATGCATTCCCATTTTTGTCAACTCATCTTCTCCTATAACCTTAACTGTCAGGTTTTTAATGCTCTTCAAATCATCAACAATAATATTTGCATAAGATTCCGGATACAAAACATTTGCTGGCTCGTTCACCAAATCTCTTACTATATATAGCGCATCCAAAACTTGTTTTGTTTTTATAATTTCACCATCAAGATGTGTTGCGTTTGTAACAAATAATGATAAATCTGTTAATTTTAGAGCCTTTTCTTTATTTTTTTCTGTTGTCATATATCTATCAAAACGATATGATGCCTGCAAGAAACCCAATGCAATTTGTGTTATCATTTTAGATGATGTATATTCGCTTGGTATTGCTATGTAGTCACCAACAATAAGAATTCTTTCTTTTAAACATGAATTCAATAATTTTGCACCAAAATTTTCCATTTTAGCTAAGAATTGTATTTTTTCTTTTTTAAAACAACCAGAACCGCTAAACATATATACAGTTTTGCTGTCACCATTTATTTCGCTCATCCAAATTGTTTTACCAGGATATCCATTGAATTTATTAATTCTAATTTCGTCAACTAATTTTTTTTGTAATTCAGTATTTAAAAAACTAATTTTTATCTCACCACTAATAATTTTTTCAACACTATCTTTATCAACAGGAACTATTATATTTGTATATTTGCTAATTTCTATATTTTTTACCGAATGCAATTCAGCTATTTTACTAACCTGATATTTCATATCTTATACAAATAAATTAAAAAATTAATCAACCAGCTCTATTTTAGCCATAACCGCACCATCTGCTTTTCTTTGGCAAATTTTAGTTATCCTTGTATATCCACCATTACGATTTGCAATCGATTTTACAACATCGTTATACAATTTTGCAATAATAAAGTCTCTGCCAATTTGAGCAACAATTTCTCTTCTAACATCCAAGCTATTCAAATTGTTTTTAACTTTTGTTAAAACTCTTTCCAAATAAGGTCTTAGTGCCTTAGCTTTTGAAACAGTCGTAACAATAGCACCATGCTCTATAACAGAAGCAACCATATTATCAAGCATTGACATTCTATGTGCCGTACCTCTATTTAATTTTAAATATTTTTTTCCGTGACGCATATACCATTAATTTTAAATTATTCGCTTTCAAACTTTTTCTTCGCTAACTCCAACAACTGATCCATATTTTTAGGTGGCCAACTTGAAATAGGCATTCCAAATTTTAAATCCATGTTATCTAATATGGCGCACAGCTCATCAAGAGATTTTCTGCCAAAATTTGGCATTTTAAGCATTTCATCTTTATTTCTTTGAATAAGCTCTCCAATATATTTTATACCAGCGTGAGTTAAGCAGTTAGCGGATCTAACAGAAAGCTCTAAATCATCTGTCCGTCTTAACAAGTTTAGATCAAAACCAATGTCATCAACTTTTTTAACCTCAGAAGCAAATTCAGTCACACCAAAATCTTCATCATCAAAACTCATCAACGGCTTTAAGAAATCTCTAAGTATCCCGCTTGCCACAGAAATTGCATCTTGTGGCGTAATAGATCCATTAGTTTCAATTGAAATTATTAATTTGTCGTGCTCAGTAAAACCGTCAACACGAGCATTATCAACAGAAAATCCAACATTTAAAACAGGACTATAGTAGCAATCAAGAAGCAACTCTCCAATAGGTCTCTCCGTTTTTATATCATGAACAACATATCCCAAACCAGACGAAATTTTTAATAGTATCTCAACATCCTGTATACCAGTTGTTTCAAATAAAAATAAATCTTTATTTAAAATCTCAACACCAAGAGGAACAGAAATCATACCTGCTGTAACTTTTTTAGCACCACTAATTTTTAAAGTTGCAATAGAACTTTCTAAATCTGTCTTTATAACAACTTTCCTTAAATTCAAACATATTTGAACAACATCTTGAACCGAAGATGCCATAGCATCATATTCGTGCTTAACGCCAGTAATTTGAACAGAAGAAAAAACACTTCCCCTTATTGAAGACAATAAAACTCTACGCAAAGAATTTCCAAGCGTCGTACCGAAACCTTTTTGTAAAGGCTCTATAGCTACTTTTGCAATATTACCATTTTGGGATGCAACAATTTTTTTTGGTTTAATTATTTTACTGTAAGATTCAAGACTCATTTTTCACTAAATTAATTTAACAAAACAAACATATATATTAATTTCTTCTTTTCTTTTTCGCCCTACAACCATTATGAGGTAAAGGGGTAATATCTTTTATTGTTGTAACAATCAAAGACTTTGCAAGGCCCCTAACAGAAGATTCCCTTCCTGGACCAGGACCAGTTATTTTAACAGAAACAGTTTTTAATGCATAATTTTGTATCGTATAAGCAGCTATACTTTCTGCAACAACCTGAGCAGCATATGGAGTACTTTTTTTTGCACCTTTAAAATTAAAATGACCCGTAGACATACTAATAAGAGCATCTCCGTGCATATCTGTTATTGTAATAATTGTATTGTTAAATCCGGCAAAAACATGTGCTGTACCATATGGAACTTTTCTTTTTTTACCCTCCGAAACTTTTATTGCTGTTTTAACCACTCTATATAAAAAATTAATTAAGCTTTACGTTTTTTTCTAGTTTTTGCGTTAGTCTTTGTTCTTTGTCCATGAACAGGTAGATTTTTTCTATGTCTCATGCCTTTATAGCAACCAATTGCAATTAATGTTTTAATATTAGAACTAACTTCCGATCTCAAATCACCCTCAACAACATAGTTTTCTTCTATATATTTTCTAATTTTATTTAACTCACTATCATCTAAATCACCCATTCTAGCCTGAGGATTAACACTAAGTTCTTTGCAAATTTGCTCAGCACGATACTTTCCTACACCATACACTAATGGCAATCCAACGAAAATTTTCTTTTTTGAAGGAATGTTTATACCGGATATACGAACAAAAACATTTTTATATTCTTTAACAGCACTCATAAAAACAATACTTAATTAACAGCTTTGCTGCCCAACAATACAACTGTATGGTTATTTTTTTCAAACAGAGCAAGTGCTCCCTTAGAAATATAATCACACTCAACATCAAACGATAGTTTTAAATCAGATCCTCCTATCACCTTAACCTTATCATCATAAAACCTGATTATACCAAACTCGATAAAAGTATTTTTATCAATCTTAGATAGACTATTTTTTATTTGAATTTCTAATAACCTAGAAACAGTAACCTCATTAATAACATCTCTTTTATAACATTCACTACCTCCACCTCTAATGGGAAGCGTTCTATAAATGGGGGTTTGACCTCCTTCAAAAATACGCATACCACTAACACCAGAACGGGATTTTTGACCTTTATCACCCCTTCCACCCGTACTACCACCAGTACCAGAGTATCCGCGACAAACACGTTTTCTATCTTTTGTTGTCCTTTTAAAAACAGATTGATCTACAATTGCCATTTATTTAATAAATTAATTACAAACTATTCTTCTTCATTATCATCAATTGTCCCAGAAATCAAACCAGTTGGTAATGATTTATAGTATAATTCATCTTTCAACATTAACAAAGCTTTAATTGTCGCCTTAAGAATATTGTGTGGATTAGTAGAATTAAGAGCCTTAGCTACAACGTCTTTTATTCCAACACTTTCAAATGCAGCACGCATTGCACTACCTGCTATAATACCAGTACCTGGTTTTGCTGGTCTAATATTAACTTTTGAAGCACCAAATTTACCATTTACCTCATGTGGGATTGTTTTTGTTTTAGAAAGAGTAATATAATATAAGTTATTTTTTGCATTATTTATCGCTTTTTTTCTAGCTTCAGAAACCTCCAAAGCCTTACCTAGCCCAATTCCAACATATCCGTTTTTGTTTCCAATCACAACAAGAACTGAAAATGAAAAAATACGACCCCCTTTTACAACCTTACAAACCCTAGAAGCACTAACAATATGCTCTTCAAACTCTATACCTTTAACCTTATCTCTTCTATGTAATTTCGAACTTTCAATTGGCATAATACAAACAAGTAAAATTAATTTTTTAAATTATTAGAAAAACCATCAACCAACTCTTTAACCAAGCCATGAAAACGGTGATCAGCAATATTGATTGCTGGAACAATACTATTATTGACGCAATATAAAGCAATATCTTTGCCTACAATAATAGATGCTTCTTTATTTGTCAATTTATTATTTGATTTAAAAACGGGTACTGTAGAAACAGTTGTTAAAGTTTTTCCGGTTATCAAATCTAATATCGTAGCATACATATGTTGGCCTGTTTTTCTAATAAGCAACTCAAACTGTGCAGAACCATTTTTTCCTCTACGACGCAAGATTTGTGCCTGCCTTTTATAAGTTGCTGTTATTTTTTTTCTTATCATAAATATATTAATTATTTTTTCTTTTTACCTTCTTTTTGAACCAAAAATTCACCCTCTATTATTATACCTTTTTTCATACAAGGATCCCACGGTCTATTTGTTTTTATTATCGAAGCTAACATTGTCACCGCAACTTTATCCCCAGATAAGAAAATTTTATTATCTTTTGCAACAACAACAACCTCTTTTGGAAATTTAACACAATATAGATGGCTTCTTCCTAACCACATCAACAACATATCACCAGGTAAAACCATAGCCTTAAAGCCAACCCCCTGAGTTATAAGCGTCAAAGAATGAGCCTTATCAAAGCCAGCAACCTTAGACTTAAACAAAGAAACAACCGTTCCAAGATTTGCTTTTTCAACATTTTTATCTTTTTTATCAATATTAAAGGCGCAACTATTATTTTCTTTGTCCACAAAAACCCTAACACCGTTTAATTTTAATTGTGAAACCGTGTTAATATTTTTAATTTCTAAATAATCACCAACGATACTAACGGATACGCTTGGTTTATATTTTATAGAATGATTGGCAAGTTTTGACATAATACAAACAATAAACTAAAATATGGTACAAATTGCTTCACCGCCAATTCCGCGATTTAAAGCTTCAACAATAGTCATTACACCAAAAGAAGTGGACATAATAACTAAACTAAATGGATTCCTCATATTTATATGGCGCATTTTTTCAACCGTATAATAGACTCTAGCACTAGGTTTTGATAAAATTTTAACATCACGAACTAAGGAGTGTCCATCTTGATTAAACCTAACATCAAGACTTATATTTCTTTTAACACCATCTAATGTCTCCATAACATTAACTATATATCCATTTTCTTGAATTTTTTTTAAAACAGACATAGTAAGACCAGAGTAAGGAACTATTATTCTAGAAAAATCATAACCTTTACTTCTAGTGTTCTTGATAGATATTACAGCATTTGCTACAAGATAACGAGTCGACATAAATACAACAAATAATTACGAATGAGAAGATTTTTTAACACCATTTAACAATCCAAAAGAAGCTAATGAACGAACAACGCCTCTGCACATACCGAAGGCTCTCAAATACCCTCTTGTTCTACCAGTAATCTGACATCTATTTCTAGATCTCACATAAGATTCTCCACGAGTAGTCTGTAGATAGTGCATAATTGCAAAAATTTCTTTACTATGCTTAATAGCTAAGCTTTCATCGGATGTTTCTCTTTTTTCTTTTTCTAATAAAATTATTTTTTTTGACATCTCAATTCTTTTATTTTTTTTTGATAATATTTTTATAGTTAAATTATTTTCTCTTTGTATTCTACCTTGCTTTGCCATAATATTCTATGAAATTATTTTATTGGAAAATTAAACAATTTTAAAAAATCAACCGCCATGTCACAAGATGTCAAATTTTTTAAATTAAAAGATATGTCAAGTCCCCGAGTTTTATATATTTTATCATAACTTAGTTCTCTAAAAACCAAGTGCTCCTTAATACCGAAACTCAAATTGAAATTGGCGTCAAACGAACTAGCTTTATATCCTTTAAAATCCCTAATACGAGGCAACGCAACATATATCAGTCTTTCTAAAAATTGATACATTTTTTTCTTGCGTAAAGTAACATATGTTCCTATAATCTGACCTTCTCTTAATTTAAAACCAGCAATAGACTTCTTAGCTTTAGAATAAGTAGGTTTTTGACCCGTTATCAACATCAGCTCATCCATTGCATGCTCAATCGCTTTTTTATCTGTTGCATCTTTACCTAATCTCATCCCTACAACAATTTTATCAATTATTGGAAATAGGTGTGAATTTTTTATATTATATTTGGTTTGCATATTTGGAACAATCTTTGTAGAATATTCGTTTTGCAAAAATGATAATTCTTGTTTCATATTATTAAATTATTAATTCTTATTTTCAATTTTTTTTACATTAGAAATATGAATCGGCTTTTCAACAGATACAAAATTCTGATCAGAGGAACTGTCTTTTTGTTTGACAGTTTTTTTAACAACATTAACACCGCTAACAACAACCATATGATTTTTTTTATTAACTATCATTACCGTGCCAACCTTACCTTTATCGTCGCCCGATATAATCAACACATTATCACCCTTTGCTATTTTTAGTTTAACCTTAGAATTAGCAAGTATCGTTAGAGCATATTTTTTAATGCTAAAAGATTTCATTTTATTTAAAAACATTATAATAAAAAATCAAATTCAAAAATAATAAACTAAAAAGCTTCAGATGCCAAAGATGCTATTCTAGGCGAAACATCTTTTACAACCTTATCAACAGGACCCATAACACGGGTTCCCATTGGTTCATAATTATTATCAACCAAAACAACAGCATTATCATCAAAATAAACACCTATTCCATTAGCCATTGTTTTCATTTTCTTAACACGAACAACAACCGCTTTACAAACATCACCTTTTTTAACCTTACCGTTGTTAGGGGTACAAGATTTAACAGAAACAACAATTACAGATCCAGTAGAAGCCTTAGCTAAGCCATTTGCACCATTTACATGGATACACATAACTTTTAAAGCTCCAGAGTTATCTGCAACAGTTAAAATAGAGTGCTTCATTATCATATTAATAAAAATCAAGTTTTTTTAAATTTATTTTAAATTCGTCAAAAGCTTCCACTTCTTACGCTTAGAAAATGGCACAGATTCTACGATAACAATATTATCGCCAATTTCTACATTTTCATTTTCAAAATGACACAAGTATTTTTTATGCTTTTTTAAAACCTTAACATAAAGAGGATGCCTCGTTGAGTAAACAACATCAACAACCAATGTTTTTGTATCTATTTTTCTAATAACTTTTCCATTTAATATTCTAGCTGGCATACTTATAAAAAATAATTATTATGATATTTTAGCAAAATGTCTATAAACAACACAACAAGGCACTCCAAGTTTATAAGTTGCTTTTTCAAGAGCTTTTTTTGCCAAGTCCAAGGGAACATTATCTAGTTCAAAAATAATAGTACCAGAAGGTACGGCATCAACATAGTGATCAATCCCTCCTTTTCCACCACCCATTCTAACACCAAGTGGTTTTTTAGATACAGAGAACCTAGCTTTTGTTCTAATAAAAATTTGACCCTTTCTTTGACAAGTCCTAACAATAACTGTCCTAGCTGACTCTATTTGCTGCGTCGTTAGCTTGCAAGAGGCCAAAACTTTAACACCTACCGAACCATATGTAACCAAAAATTGGCGTGTCGCAATTTTTGCAACCCTAATTTTTCTAGATTTTGTAAACCTTTTAGACATTTTAAACAATAATATTAATTAAAAAAATTTGGTTTTTGGTAAACCAAAACCTTCAAACCTATTATCCCGTATATAGTTTTTGCCTGAGATAAGGCGTATTCTATATTAGCACCAATTTTATGCAGAGGCATAGATCCTTCTTGAAATTTTTCAGAACGCGCTATTTCGGCACCATTCAGCCTACCGCTACACAGAACTTTTATACCAAGTGTACCAGATTTCATACAAGTTTTTATAGCCGTTTTTATAACTTTTTTATATGGAACACGCTTAGAAATCTGTTCAGCCATATTATTAGCAATAATTTGGGCATTTCCATCCGCATTTCTAATATCAACAATATTAACAGAAATTTCTTTTTTTATAATGTTCTTTAATTTTAACAAAACTAAATCCCATCCTTGTGTTTTTTTTCCAATTATAGCACTAGATCTTGATGCATTTATTGTAATGTGAGGAATGTGGTTTTTTCTTTCAATGATAATAGAAGAGATAAAACTGGACTGTTTAATGGAGTTAAAATAATTTCTAATTTTTGCATCCTCCACAACAAAATTTTTATATTCTACTTTATTAGCACAAGACCAAGAAGAAAGATGATTAAAAGCATCATTATTCGTCATTCTAAACAATATTGGATTTACTTTTTGACCCATACAAACACTAATTAATTTTTTTCTTTTTATCAACAACATCAAAACGAGGAGACAAAGTAACTTTAATGCTACTAAATCTTTTCTCTATTCTAGAGCTTCTACCTCTACCGCAAGCCATAAATCTCCTTAAAACAAAAGCCTTACCAACCTCAATATTTTCTACAAACAAAGAATCTGGATCTATTCCATGATTATTTTCAGCATTTGCAACGCAGGACAAAACAAGTTTTCTAATCTCATACGCACCCTTTTTTATAGAAAACATAAGCTGTAAGTCAGCCTCTTTTACCGTCAAACCACGATACAAAGATGCAACTCTATTTAGCTTATAATGAGACATATTAATACTCTTTAAAAACGCCGTACACTTCATAATTCAAACAAATTATTTTACTTTATCATCTTTTCTAATGGGAAATTTTCTAGTCTGAGAAAACTCTCCCAACTTATGCCAAACCATATCCTCGGTAATAAGCACCTGCAAGAACTTATGGCCATTATGGACACTAAATACCCTACCAACCATTTCAGGTATAACGGTAGACCTTCTAGAATATGTCTGTATAGGTCTATCCTTGTATTTAGGGTTAAACAGCTTATTCAAAAGAGAGATATCTACTGCAATAGGTTTTTTAGATGATCTTGGCATAAAAATTAAAAATTATTTTTTTCTCTTTCTTCTATCAGTAACAATAAAACTATCAGTTCTTTTATTGTTACGGGTCTTTTTACCTTTAGCAGATTTACCCCAAGGAGAAACAGGGTGCCTACCGCCAGACGTCTTACCTTCACCGCCACCCAAAGGATGATCAACAGGATTCATAGCTACCCCTCTAACACTAGGTCTAATACCCAAGTGCCTATTACGACCAGCTTTACCAATCTTAACATTTTTACGCAACATGTTAGAAGTTATTCCAATTGTTGCCAAACAACCATCTGGAACTTTTCTTATTTCATTAGAAGGCATTTTTAGCATTACCATTCCGTCTTCTTTACCAACAACAACAACAGATGTTCCTGCCGCCCTAGCTATCTTTGATCCACCACCTAGAACTAACTCAACAGAAGAGACAACCGTTCCTATAGGTATAACAGACAAAGGAAGTGTATTACCCGGTAAGACATCAGCTTTTGAAGAGGTTATAACTGTATCTCCAGCAACCATTCCTGAAATTGCAATAGAATACTCATGTGAACCATCTTCATACTTTAATAGTGCAATATTAGCACTACGATTTGGATCGTATTCTATAGACTGTATAACCGCATTATTATCAAATTTAGTTTTTTTAAAACTAATAATACGGTATTTTCTTTTTGCACCACCACCACGACGCCTAGATGTAATATGACCATACCCATCACGACCACCAGTTGATTTTTTACCAACAGTTAAGGCCTTAAAAGGCTGAACATCATCAACACCACGATTAAGCAATATTGTATTTCTTAAACTTGCCGTAACCGGCCTAAAACTTTTTAAAGACTCCATTTTATTGTTGCAACTTACTAAAATCAAAACCAGAATCACGAGAAATCTTTACATATGCTTTCTTTATGATCTTATTACCACCTCTTTTACCTTTAAACATTTTGCCAATTTTTGTACAACGCATAATGTTAACCGTATCTACTTTTGCACAAAAAACTCTTTCTGCTTCTTTTTTAACATCCTCTTTATCAGAGCTTTTTGTAACCAACAAAACGATAACGCCTTGTTTGTCTCTAATAAAACAAGATTTTTCTGTATTAATTATACCGCTAACGATATTTTTATTAAATTCAAAATTCATACTATGCTTCAGATAATTTATTTACTGCACTCCTTGTAACAATAACTAACTCAGATTTCATTAAGTTGAAAACTGTAAAGTCAGAAACTCTAGAGTAGGAAAACCATTTTAAATTACGAGCAGACAATATATTAGCATTTTCAATCTCGTTATCATGTAATACAATTGTATGACCTAACTTTACACCAAAGGCATCAAGCGTATTACAAGCATTTTTTGTTTTATTGTTTGGTATCTTGCAGTCATCAACAACAACAAGTTTTCCGCTTTCAATAGCTATTTTAAGTAACATTTTTTTAACCAAACGGACTTCTTTTTTTGGTAAACCAACATGAGCTTTAATGCCTTGTGGGCCAAATATTTTAACACCACCTCTGTGTTGGGGTGCAATTGTAGTACCCTGCCTTGCACGACCTGTACCTTTTTGATTAAAAGGTTTTTTTGTTGTAGCAGATATCTCGGCAACACATTTTGTATGGGCAGTAGGAATTATATGATATTTTTTCATTTTTACAAAATGCTCTTGTATCACTTTATCGTTAACTTCTACATTCATAATGTTGCTTAAATCAACATCAAATGAACCAACAAGCTCTTTATTTAAAAAATTATATACATTCAGTAACATAAATCCAACACTAATTTGTCTCAATTTTTTCAACAGAATCAAGACCTTTTTTAGCCAACAAATTGATACCATTTACAGTAAAATTTGCAGAACTAGATCTAGATTTAACAGAATCTTTAATAAATACAGTAGAACCATTATAACCTGGAATACTACCTAAAATAGCTATAACCCCAAGATCAGGATTTACATCAAAAATTATTAAATTTTGCACAGTCACAGAAGTATTACCCATGCGACCTGCCATTTTTTTGTTCTTAAAAGTTTTACCAGGAAACTCTCTTTGCCCAGTAGAACCACCATGTCTGTGGGTGACAGAAACACCATGGGATGCTGGCATACCACCAAAACCATGTCTTTTCATAACACCTTGAAATCCTTTACCTTTTGAGATAGAAACTACATCAACCATTCTACCTTTAATTGCATCACTTAAAATGAGATCAACAACTTCATTAGCCACTTGATTTAAATCAAAATCAACTCTAAATTCTTTAATAACTTTTTTTGAAACAACGCCAACTTTTTTGAATACAGAAAGCTGTGGTTTGTTAACTCTATGATCTTTTTGATCTCCCCCCCCAGCAACAATAAATGCATTATATCCATCTTTTTCTGTAGTTCTGCTACCAATCAACACATTTGAATCAACCTTTAACAAGGTAAGAGGTATAACCTCACCATTCTCACCAAACACGGCAGTCATTCCAGATTTTATTCCAATCAAAGCTATACTAGACATCTCAACAATTAATCATATCAATTAAGCAACAAAAAGTTGCAATAAAAAAACTCAACTCATATCTATCTACACCTTAAAAATAAAAATCAAGAACAAAATATAAAAAAATTCATATTTTACTTTCAAACCTAGCTCCAAGCGTTTTTTATATGATTTATTCTCCATGGAAACACAGAAAAAACCACACATATATCAAATTGTATGCCATATTTTGCAAACCTATCATATTTAGATAAAAAGACTTTTGCAGAGGCAATAATTCGTCTTTTTTGCCATTTTGAGACCAATCCAAAATAGTCAATTTCGCCAGATCTTGCTTTAACCTCAACAAAAATAATTTTTTTTCGTCGAATAAAAATTAAATCAATTTCGCCACAATAATTCTTATAACGGTGTTTAAATAATTTATACCCTTTAAAGAACATAAAAATAATCACAAAATACTCAGCATACCACCCTACCCTATTTGCAATATATTTTTTAATTTTAAAAAAGCGTTTATCGTTAGAAACTATTTTTTTAATAATATTAAATAGCATATCATTCACCAAATGTTAATTTATTTGCCATCATTTCTTCGCGGGTTTTAATTTTAATTCGCAAGTATTCCATAGGTCTGTCGCCTTTGGTTTTGTTGCAATTTCCACACAAAAGCTGATAATTTTCGTAATAATCACCGCCTCCTTTCGCCTTTGGAATAACATGATCAACCTCAAAATGTCTAATTTCAAGCTCAACAGCACAACCATTGCAACAACCTTTTTGCTCGGCAAACAATTTTTCTTTGATGCTAACAGTAATTGGTTCAATTTTGATATCGGTTCTTTGTGGAATGTCAGTTCTGTGAACAAAATCGCTAAATAAACTTCCAGCCGCTTTTAATTCATCATAATCGCTAAGCCTTTCAATCAAAATTTTAACCGCCTGTTTTTCAATGTCAATTCCAATCCATTGTCTGCCAATTTGTTGGGCTGCCACACAAGCAGTTGCACAACCACAAAATGGATCAAAAACAATATCTCCCTGTTTGCTACTTGCTTCGATGATTCTATTGAGCAATGCTAAGGGTTTTTGAGTGCTATATCCCGTACTTTCTTTGGCACCTATTCTTGGAATATCTGTCCAGTTGTTATCCATTGGCATACCTTCGTATTCGTCTAAATATTTTCTTCTTTCAAGCTTGCCATCTTCTGTTATAACAATATTTCCATTTTGGTATTCTTCTTCAAGCCTTTCTTTGCTAAGCCTCCAACCAGATAAATGAGGATTTTTGAAACCTTTCCAAGTGTAGCACAAATTTGGTCTGTCTCCCATCGTTTTTGACCTAAATAATGGCGTTCCAACATTATATCTTCTGCCATCTTTGTCTATTCTGTTGAATTTTGATAAAATTTCTTTATCATTGATTTTTTTTGTATTTTTTAGATAAAAAACATCAGATTTTGTATAGAAAAAAATTGTATCCGTATTGGCACCAAATTTTTTTGCAGCATATTGACTACCTTTTCCGCTACTATGATTTCTTTGCCAAATAATTTCGTTTCTAAAATTATCTCTACCAAAAATTTCATCTAAAATAACCTTCAAATAGTGGCTTGCCGTAGAATCGCAATGCAAATAAATACTGCCTGTTTCTTTTAAAATTCTATGCATTTGTATAAGCCTTTGGGTCATATAAGTTATATAAGCCATCATTCCTTTGCTATGAATTTTTTGAATCGACTGAATAAATCTAACCATTGCAGGATATTTTTCTACCAATTTATCTAAATATCCTTCATCAACATCGGCCCAAGTCCACATATCTTTAAACGATGTTCCAGCCGCCTTGCTTCCTACCGGCGCCGAATATGTCCGTTTTGAGTTAAACGGCGGATCAAGATAAATTAAATCAACTAATTCACTGTTTAATCCGTTTAAAATAAAAAGATTATCATTAGTAAAAAGAGTATTTTTCATATATCAACCTTTTTTAAAAATATTTATTCTATGATATTCCAAATACACTGAACGCCTTTTATTAAGTGTCAAATCATATTTTTTGTTGTCAACAAGACCCAATCTTTTGGTATTTAGTGGCGATAAATATGGTGATACAAAAATTTGCCCCTCGTTAGAAAAAGATATAAATCCCTGATCAAAAAGCCTGTCAAATGTTGGAGTTAGCAATAATCCATTGTATTTATCAATCCTTTCTTCGTCATTATCACAAACCGCCCAAGGTTTTATGTGGCTTGCTATAAGCATTCTTTCTAAAATCATAATTTAATTAAAATGAACACCTTTAATGGCTATAATGCTGTTATATTTATGGATATTTTGTGTATTTAAATTAGCTGAAAATAAATATTCAAGGATTGCCAACTGATGGCAAGTTGATTTAATGTTTCCAATATGTATATTATTTTTTATAATAGCAAACAACATATAATAATTTATTTAAGAAAAATATTCAATAAATGCCAATCTAAAAAATCTATATTTGGCAAAAACTTATCTGGTAATATAATTTCTTTTTCAAGATATTTAACAAAATTTTCTTCAATTGCCTCATTTGGTAAATATTCAGTAATTTTTGCAGAAATTTTGATTCTATAATTTTTATCTACACCAATCAAACCTTTATCAAAAGCTTTATCGTGCAAAGAATTTAAACATAAGCCATTTTGTGGATTTGTTCTATTTTCTAAATCAACACTCCAAGGTTTGATATGGCTAGCAATTAACAATTCGGGCTTGTTGAGACCTGTTATGCAACATCTATTGTTATATGAAGATAAGATTGTTTTTCTAAAAAAAGACTGATTTATTCTTGTTTTAGAGTTTGTAGAAACATCAATTCCTATTTTTTCAATTAAATCCAAATCTTCTATATAATCATTTTTATTAAAATCTTTATTATATAATTTTTCACTTTCAAGCACTAAACTTTCTAAATTATTACCAAATTCATCAAAAATATTTTTGTCAAGTTTGGAGCAATTTTTTGCACCACTTAAATCATTATTTCTGCTAGGATCTAAGCTAAAAAAATTAGCTAATTTCCAAGCAATTGCAGATGGTGTCCTATTTATAACATTTGATAAAGCAATCACATCTTTATGGTTACTATTAATACTATGAAATGGAACCTTACAATATAAATTAAAGACCATAATTAATTCATTTCTTGTCCAAAGTTTTCTTGTCATACTATTCTTTATAATAAATTAATGCAATTTTGCCATCAATTTGAGTATATTTTTTATTCAAATTTTTTTCATCTTGCACGAATGCTATACCTTTTTCTGGTAAAAAATATTTAGCATCAGGGTTGTCAATCAAAAAATCTTGCATAGTTGTTGTTAAAGGAATTGGTTCTGGAAATTTAAAATCTTGTTTTTCTAAAAATCCAACAACAAATAACCTATCTCTACTTTGAGGAATACCATAATTTTTTGCATTTAAAACCTGCTTATAATAAGTATAACCAAGTTCTTGTAATTTATTTTCCATAATTTTCCAAGTTTCGCCGTTATTGTGTGAAACCAAACCTTTAACATTTTCAAATATAAAAACTTTTGGGCGAATTTCATCAACCAATCTTGCAAATTCAAAAAATAAATTTCCTCTCGGGTCTTCTAGTCCTTTTCTTTTTCCAATCATAGAAAATGACTGACACGGACTGCCACCAACAAATAAATCTATATTATTCTTATATTTATTACCATCAACAGCCTTTACATCGCTATACCATTTATCTTCTGTGATTTTATAATTTGCAAAATATGTTTGTTTGCAATATTTGTCTATGTCGCAAGCAAATTCAATTTCGTGATCAACATTCAATCTTTTTAAAGCATGTTCTATTGCACCTATTCCACTAAATGCTGTTGCAACTTTTATTTTATTCATATCTTTAAATCTAAATTCAAATAAATGCTACCTCTTTCTTTTAAATTCGCTATTTAATCCGTTTAAAATAAAAAGATTATCATTGGTAAAAAGTGTATTTTTCATAAAAAATATTAATAACCCTTAATAACCCTGTCAATTTTTTGTAATTGTGTTAAAAAATCCTCAATGGTCTCTAATCTAAGCATACAAGGTCCGTCGCTGGGTGCATTATCTGGGTCTTGATGAACCTCACAAAACACGCCTGCAATAGGTGTTGAAGCAACAGCTGCCCTTGCCAAAATTGACACAAATTGACGATCACCACCACTTGCCGAACCAAGCCCACCTGGTTGTTGCACAGAATGTGTTGCATCAAAAATAACCGGACATCCAGTTTGCGACATAATATATAACGAACGCATATCGGATACTAAATTATTATACCCAAAAGTTACTCCACGCTCGGTAAGCATTACATCTTGATTGCCAAAATGATCCATTTTTGCAACAATATTTTTGGCATCTTGTGGGGCTAAAAACTGACCTTTTTTAATATTTATAACTTTGCCAGTTTTGGCAGCAGCTTCTAACATATCAGTTTGTCTGCACAAAAATGCGGGAATCTGCATAATATCAACATGTTTTGCCAACAATTCACAATGCTCTTCCTTATGCACATCGGTTATAACTGGCACTCCAAATGTTTCTTTAACAGCCGCAAATGCTTTTAAACATTCTTCAAAATCTATACCTCTTTTTCCGCCAATACTACTGCGATTTGCTTTGTCGAAAGACCCTTTAAATATATATCCAATACCCAATTTATCACATATTCCTTTTACTTTTCCCGCAATCATCAAACTGTGTTCAACACTTTCAATTTGACACGGACCAGCAATAAAAACAAGAGGTAAATTGTTAGATATTTTAATATTTCCTATGTTGATAGTTCGCATAATTTTTTTAAAATAATTTAAATATATGATAATATTTATTATCTAAAATCTAAATAGCAAGTATTTTATATTTGACACTTTTGCAAAATAATAAGGGATATTTGTTGGCTTGTTTTTGATTGCTTTTTATTTAACTTAAATATAAATATATTTAATATAATTATATTTTTACATATGAATGGTTCTACTTTTGCAATTATATCTATGTGTTTTATGGCTTTTTTGCCAATGTTTATTGGTTTTGTTGCTATCATTAATTATAAAAATAAACATAAAATAGTATGAAATTGCTTTTTGGTTTTGATGGATGGAAATTTATAGCCGAAATATTTTGTGGTTTGTTGTTGGTATTTTCGTTTATTGGAGAAAAACAATTATCACATTTTTATAGTATATTACTAACCGCCGATATTGTTATTGTTATGTTTAGTGTTTTTTGTGCATTGTGATGTAAGTTTTATGAAAAATGAATGAAGTAATTGCATATATAAATGATCCACATTTATCAGTAATTAATAATTAAAATGTCTTATTCCCGTAGCATATTCACCAAAGCACAAACAGGTTTCAAACTGCACACCGATTACAAACCAGCAGGGGATCAGCCCAAGGCAATTTATGATTTTTCTTTTTTGCAGATGTCAATTTTATTCCTTGAAGAGAACAACCGATTCTACAATAATAGTTGCAATTGTTAAAAATGTAATTATTAGAACTAAAAATATTGTTGTATAAAATATAACTTGTGACCCAATTTTTGCTAAAAATTCATGATTAAAGGCAAAAATTTGAATAGCCAGCAATAATAATCCACATTGACTTGAAATTCCTATAAATAACCTAGAATAAGCACTTTTCATTTTTATATTTTAATAACAAGTTTATGTCTTTTTTTATATTCATGCACAACAGCACAAACAGAAAAAACAATCAAAGCAATAAAAGTGCCAACTGATGCCAAATAAAGAGTTGCTGTCATTAAAATTCCATCAATACCCATAGATATAAAATTAATTTAATTTTAACTAATTCTTGTATTTAAAATTTAATTGTAAAGTAATATTGTTATATAAAAATGACAGCAAGATTAATGTGTTAAAAACATGACAGAAAAAATAGCTTTTTGGAATAAAGAAAAATTGATTGAATTTTTATTAAAAACATATACAGTTGAGCTTCTTTACATAAAAGATAAAAGCCATGAAGATATTAGACATAGATGTGTGCATTGGGGCTACGATAATGTTGTTTGGCATTTTAAAAGCCCAATTTATTATAAAATTTTCAATAATAAAAGATCTTTTTATAGATTTGGTATAGCAGATTTAAGAAAATATCAACAACAAATAGAAAAAATAACAGCAGATATTGATGGATTAAATATAGAGATAAAAAAAATAAATATTGATAATGCAATAAAATATTTAACATTTCAACATTTTATTATTATTTTTGAACATAAAATGTTGGCATTAATTGAAATAATAAAAAGGCAAGAAGAAAATAAAAAACAAAATATAGACAAAGATATTCGTTTAGAAGATATGATAAATAATGCAAGAATATATCTTAATACCGCAAATACAAACGGTAAATATATTACTTTTAAGGACATTTCTAATCTTTTGTTAGACAATCTATTACGGCGATCAGATACCCCGCAAAAGTACAAAACAATATTTGCAGATAGTTATAAAACATTACAACCATTGTTAAAAGATATAATTTCAAAGAGATCCGATTTTTATCATACAAACAAATTAACAGATTTATTAATAGATTCAAAAAAAGATATTGAGCAGGAGATAGATAGAGCAATTGATGATTGTAAGCTATTTAAAGAAAAACTAGAAAAAATTCAAAAACTGTTTTTTAACAATAAATAATTAGAAAAATGTCATATTCCCGTAGCATATTCACAAAAGCCAAAACGGGCTTTAAATTACACACCGATTACAAACCAGCAGGCGACCAGCCAACCGCGATTCACGATTTGGTGCAAGGCATAAATGCGGGCAAGCAAGATCAGGTTTTGCTTGGTGTAACAGGCAGTGGTAAAACATTCACAATGGCAAATATAATTCAGCAAACACAAAGACCTGCGGTAATTATGGCACACAACAAAACGCTGGCAGCTCAGCTTTATGCAGAGTTTCGTGATTTTTTCCCCGAGAATGCGGTGGAATATTTTGTGTCCTATTATGATTATTATCAGCCCGAGGCGTATATTGCCAAAACGGATACATTTATCGAAAAAGATTCGGCTATAAATGAGCAAATTGATTTGCTACGACATTCGGCAACAAGGTCGCTGATTGAACGGGCTGATACGATAATAATTTCGTCGGTTTCGGCGATTTATGGACTTGGTTCGCCAGAGTTTTATAAGCAAATGAGGTTGCAATTTGCGGTGGGGCAAAATTTTGCAAGAGAATATATTGTTGACCAATTAGTGCGATTGCAATATAAACGAAACGATATGGATTTTGCTCGGGGATCGTTTAGGGTTAATGGAGATATAATTGATATTTTCCCTGCTTATTGCGAAGATTATGCGTTGCGATTGGAGTTTTTTGGCGACGAAATTGAGGCGATACACGAAATTGATGCCCTAACTGGGCAAAAAGTTGAGTCTGCAACACAGGTAACTCTTTATGCAAATAGTCATCATGCCACACCTATTGAAACCGTGCGAGGGATTATTCCGACAATTTTGGAGGATTTAAAAATTCAGGTTGATTATATGGAAAAAATTGGAAAACCTGTTGAAGCACAAAGGCTAAATCAAAGAACAAGATATGATATGGAAATGATGTTAGAGCTTGGTTCGTGCAAGGGAATTGAGAATTATTCGCGGTATTTAGATGGCAGACAAATTGGTGATCCGCCTACCACATTGTTTCATTATTTACCCGAAAATGCCTTGCTTTTTGTTGATGAAAGTCATGTTTCAACTCCACAAATCAGGGCTATGTATGCAGGGGATAGATCGCGAAAAAATATGCTTGTTGAACACGGTTTTAGAATGACATCTGCGTTTGATAATCGTCCGTTAAAATTTGAAGAATGGGATGAAAAACGCCCGCAAACCGTGTTTGTTTCGGCAACGCCCGCACCGTTTGAGCTTGAAAGGGCTGGGTCTGTTGTGGAGCAAATTATTCGTCCAACTGGGCTTCTTGACCCAGAGTGCGAGGTTAGGCCCGCAGGCGAGCAAGTTCTTGATGTTATAAAAGAAATTCATAAAAATACGGCGGCAGGAATGAGGACAATAATTATTGCATTAACCAAAAAAATGTCGGAGCATTTAAACGAATATTTAGGCGAACTTGGTATAAAATGCAAATATATCCACGCCGATGTTGAGACGATTGATAGAATTCAAATTTTGCAGGCACTTCGCAGCGGAGATATCGATGTTATCATTGGAATTAACTTGCTTCGCGAAGGAATTGATATTCCAGAATGCGGGCTTGTGGCAATTATGGACGCCGACAAAGAGGGCTTTTTGAGGAGCGAAATGGCACTCGTGCAAATTATAGGTAGAGCTGCACGAAACAGTGCTGGCAGGGTAATTTTGTATGCTGATAAAATTACAAATTCTATGAAAAAAGCGATGGATGAAACCGCCCGCCGCAGGGCTTTGCAAATTGCCCATAATACAGCTAATGGCATAACTCCAACCACAATAAACAAGGCAATTACAGGCGTTTTTGACGAGATATTTGGTAAAGAAAATACTAAAATGAAAAATTTTGATAAAAACATAGAAAATATGTTACCAAAAGAACTCGAAGAAATGATAAAAATTGCCAAAAAAGAGATGAAAAAATCCGTGCATAATTTTGATTTTGAAAAGGCAACCGAGATGCGAGATAAAATCAAGGTT
>CAMCQG010000015.1 GCA_945876965.1 Rickettsia typhi | reverse complement strand
CAATACTCAAAAACCAGAGGTTATTTTTTTTGATTGGGACGGGACAATAGTAGAAAACAGCGATTTTGTTGAATGCCTAGCTAAATCATTATTCAAGCATTTTCCTATTGAGGGGCACGGAGATATTTCTGATTTTGAAAAAGTGATAGATATGGCATTTCGTGGCGGATTGGCAGCAAAAGATTCTGTAACATATCTTTATGGAAAAACAGATTATAATATTGACGATATTTTAAAATTTATGGTACATGGGAGCCATGGTTTTACGCCAAAAGTATCAACTAGAGAAGGAGTGGTAGATTTTATTCGCGATATACATAAAAAAAATATTCCAATGTGCATTGTTAGCAACAGAGACGGTATTAGCTTAAAAAAAGAGGTTGATCAATTAGAGTTAACACAATATTTTAATGAGGTTTTAAGTTTTGATTGTATAGGAAAACCAAAACCTCAGCCAGATATAATATATCATGCCATCAAACTATTAAAAATGGATGGCATTTTATTATCAAAATGCTGGCTTATTGGCGACACAATGTCAGACATTGGCTGTGCCATTAATTCTGGCGTAGTTCCATTTTTTGTTGGAACGGAAACCGAAATGACAGAAGAGTGTATTCAAAAAATAGAAAATAAAGAGGTTATAAAAATTAATAATTACGGAGAACTTAGCGATATTATTTCTTTATTTTAAGTTTTTCCCGTGTTTAAAATTTATTTTTACATAACGCCACTCATCATATGAGCTAACTGGCAAACCCTTAAGCGGACTGCAATTTATTATAGATCGCTTAGCATTTTGAACCATTATATTATATAAATCGCCATCGCCACTGCCAAGAATAAATTTATTTTCTATCTCAATTTTATTGATAGATCCGTTTTGACGATAACCAATAACTGCGGTTACAACCATATTTTTTGCGTTGAAATTTTCATCATAATAATCATTCCAGCATTTATTTACCTGAACAGCAATAATATCTTTGATAGAAATTTGTATATCATTAGATACTACACTTTCGGCATCTCCAAAAATAGTAGTTTTTTGTGTATCAGAATTTACAACATCAATTGTTTCTTGATCTATTTTTTCTTCTTTATCTGTTGTCGTTTCTGGGTCTACTAATAAATTTTCTATATTTTCTTCTTCAGCGTTGCTAGCTAGATTATCTGTTTTTTTGATAGAATTATTATTACCTATTGAAATAGCTTTTTCTATTGTTTTAGGCTTTATTTTTTTAGGAGCTTTTTTTATTTTTGGTGGATTTTTTTTAACAATTTTTACAAATTCATCTATGCTAGTTTTTGTTATAGCTGTATTTGGTGCAATAGCGTTTGTTTTTGTTGTATTGTTAACAATTTTTTTATAATCATCTTCTGATATTGTTATCAATTTAATTTCTCCTGTTGAAACTATTTTACCGCTATCTAAATATTGTGGAACAAAATAAGATAGCGGTATTATAACAAAAAGCAAAATAGATAAATGTAGATAAATTGATTTATGATAGCTGTTTTTGGAAATATTTCTAAAAATTGAGCCTACCATACCATGTTATCCAACTATTTCCGTTCCAGAGAAAAAATATGCAATTTCTCCTTTTGCATTTTCTAGTGAATCAGAGCCATGAACGCTATTTTCTCCAATAGAAACCGCATATTTAGCACGGATTGTATGGCTTGCAGCATCTTTTGGATTTGTAGCTCCCATAATATCTCTATATGCGGCAACAGCATTTTCACCTTCTAAAACTTGCACAACAACAGGAAAAGCAATCATTTGCTCAACTAATTCTGCAAAAAAAGATCTTTCTTTGTGAACAGCATAAAAACCTTCAGCTTCTTTTTTAGTCAAATGTATCATTTTTTGTGCTACAATTTTTAAGCCAACATTTTCGATTTCTGTGTTGATTTTTCCAGTTAAATTTCTTTTTAAAGCATCTGGTTTTAAAATAGATAAAGTTTGTTCAATAGCCATAAAATATTTAATTAATTAATTTATTACAAAAACAATATATTTTTTGTTAAATGCAAGTAATAAAAAAAATGAATTTTATTACCAATCAAATGATTAATCGGTTCTATGTTTTTAACTAAAATTATACGGCTCGATGTCAATTTTAACTTGCACCTTGGCAGGAATTTTAAGATTTTTATATATTAAAATTGTAACCTGTTTATTTTTAAATAATCTATTAATTTATACAAGGTAGAATAAGATTTAGCTCTATCATAATCAAAATTATCACCCTGTCTTTGTTTTTCAATATCACATGCGGTATTAAAAACTTCTTTTATATTGTGCGATTGTATTGTTTCTCTAAATTTTTGCAATAATTCGTTTTTTATGCCATCATAATATTTTTTATCTTTTACCTCAGTTGGTGCTTGTTCTTTTTTTATACATAATTCAAACCAATATTCAATTTGACGATTGGATAGCAAAAACATTATGTTTTTATTATTGTTAATAAATTGTATCAAACTTTTATATTGTTCATCATTTTTATCGTCAACATCAAAAATAACACATAAATTATTATTCTTTTGTTTAATAATTTTATCTGCAATCATTTTGTTAAAACCGCCTCCAGTTTTTATTGTAATTGCTGGTTTTATATTTAATTCAATACCGCCAATCTGTTTTGCATATAATTTTATTTTTTCTATTAATAAGCCTTCTGCACCTTCACCCTCCAAAACAAACAATATGTCAATTTTTGTATTTTCTTTATTTTTCATTATTATGTAAATAATATAAGAAAGATTCCGATTGAATACAAGGTGATGAACCATATGATCCATTTAGAAAGTTTTTTTTCGTTTGTGACCGACTACTTTTTTCTGTTTCATATAGCGGTCTTAATATAGATTGATGATTAATTTTATCTACAATAATAATTCCTTTCTGTTTCAAATAATCAAATGTGTCTATGCTGTGGCTTGTAAAAATTAAATAAGCATTATTTGTATTATATTTTTTATTTTTAAAAAGATTAATTATAAATTGTAATAATTTTGAGTGAAAGCTATTTTCTATTTCATCAAAAATAACAATACCTCCTTTTTTAAGTGAAGATATAATAAATAACATATCATCTGTTAAATTTTGTATTCCCTTGCTTTCTTCATATATAGACAGTTTCATCGTTTCTTTGTTATCATTTGTATGATGAAAAAAAATCTCATTACGCTCTTTATCATATGTAATTTTTGATATATTAACATCTATTAATGGTATATATTGATTTAATTCCTTAGTATAATCTTCTGTTGGATGAAATTTAGCTTTATCTTGCCCATTACAATAAAATATAAGATTTGGAATTTTTAATTGTGGCAATAATGCTGAATATAATGGCAGTATTAATGATTGTAGTCCAGAATCTGCAATCTCTTTAATTTTTTTTGTAAAAGGTTCAATTTCGTCTTGATTTCCGCTAAAAGTTATTTCCTGCAAATTATATCTAAATAATACAATATTGTTGCTCTCAAAAACTTCTTCAATTATTTTTTTATTTTTATCGTATATAATTTTGTGTATGTATTCAGTTTTATTTGATATAAATTTGATAGTAGATTCTGTATTTTTTTCATTATAAAAAAAGGTTTTTCTTGTTAAAAATTTATCATTAAGAAAGTTTAACAGCAATCCTTTTGCTAAGTCTAAATGTAAAGCAAGAGCATTTATAATTGTTGTTTTGCCACAAGCATTTTCTCCATATAAACCTACAATATTTCCTGTTTTAGAAAAATCAATTGTCTGCTCTTTATCAAAAGAACCATAATTTTTGATAGAATATGATAATATTCTCACTGACATTTTATGTTTATAAATTAAAATATATAAAAATTATGTCTAATGAAAAATTAGATGCAATATAAAAGTCAACTAAAATTATACGGATCAATGTCAATTTTAACTTGCACTTTGGCGGGAATTTTAAGGGTTTCGAGGGACTCACGGATGAGGCTGCGGATGAGGCTAATTTTTTCGCTGTCGAGCAAGATTGTATAGCGATATTTGCGTTTTAGGTAAGGTATTAGGCTTTCGCTAGGTCCTGCAATTCCTACTTTCGTGGAGTATTTTTCGGTTTTGAGTAGTAGGCGTAAAGCCTGCGAAACCGTGCGGGCGTTATGCTTGGCAATGTCGTCAGCTTCGGCAGAGATTATGATGTTAATTTTAGCATTTTTACAATAGCTTTACCAATGTGATATGATAGGTTGACCGGAACAGCATTACCAATTTGTTTATATTGAGAAGTCATGGGGCCACAAAATTCCCAATTATCAGGGAATGTCTGTATTCTTGCATATTCTCTAACGGTTAAAGGTCTTGTTTCTGTTGGATGACACCTTTCGGTTTGTTTTTGAGCTGGACTACAAGTTAAGGTGAGAGATGGTTCAGTGAATGATAATCTTCTTGCAATTCCAGTTTTTCCGCCACCAGCAAAAAAACTTTGCCCCATATATTCTTTTTGTAGCTCAATTGGCAATTGTTTCCAGCACCCACCTTGTGGAATTTGCTTTAATATATCATATTTTTTTTGTGGATATTTTTGACCAACAGATTCTGGACAATTTTGCAATGCTTCACTAAGCGAAATAACATAATTATTCGGCTCAGGAAAAATAAACGGAATATCTAAATCTTTACGAATTGCCATAATGATTAATCTTTCTCTTTTTTGTGGCACATCAAAATATTGTGCTTTTAGCAAACGATACTCAACTTTATACCCTAGTTCTACCAATACATTTATCATTGTTTTTAATGTTTTTCCAGAATCGTGCGTCAATAAACCCTTTACATTTTCGCCAATTGCAATTTTTGGCATTGTCTCTTTTATACATCTTGCAAATTCAAAAAATAAAGTTCCACGAACATCTTCAAAACCAAGTGTTTTGCCAGCATAACTAAAAGCTTGACATGGAAAACCAGCCTGCACTATGTCTATATTTTTATATTCACAAAAATCAACAGCCCTAACATCTTGACATAATATATTTGTATCACTAAAATTTTTTTGCAATGTATTGCAAGCATGTTTGTCAATTTCAACCAATAATTTATGATTTATTCCCGCATTTTCAAACCCTAAAGCTGTCCCTCCACTGCCTGCAAAAAGCTCTATTGCTGAATAATTAGTTTTAATATTTGATTGCAATATTTTATATTTATTTTTATTTGTAAAAAATATTAATTGTTCTTTGTTTTCAAATAATTCCATATAAAATTAATTAAATGCTTTAATAAACAATTCGTCAAATAGAGGATCTTTTATTATTTTCGAAGAATCGTTGTTTAATATATCCCCTAAAACAATAGGAATTGCTAAATATAATTGCCTAATTGCATCTTTTTGACCAGTTACCAATTCGTAAAACGAAGCACCATCAATTTCTCTAATTTGCTCATTTACTGTGCGATTGGTTTTTGTTTTGTTGTCGCTTGGTGTAAAGGGTTTATTAAATCTTTTTTTTGTTAAAATTGCAACATAATATCCTGTATATCCTTGATATTCGCTATTAATAACACTTTCTAAATCATCGTATATTTGTGGTTTATGGTTGCCTTTTGTAGTATTAAATTTATTTTTTATTTCAGCTATAATTTTATGTTTATCGCTAACAATATCAACAATTTTGCCAGTACCCAAGTTTCTATACCCATCTATATTACTTAATACCGATTGATGAAAATTACCAATTGTATTTTGAAAGCTTTCCGCTAATTGTCTTTTTTTTTCTTGTTCAAACCACTGAGTAATTGATATTTTTTGAAATGAAGCATCAAAAATAGCAGAAAATGGGTCAATAATATTCTTATGTATATCGGTATCTATTTTTTGTGTAGATTTATTTAATTTATCTATAATTTCTTGACATAAAGAATATAATATTTCGCTCTTTAAAAAATCTAATTTAACCATACAGAATAATAAAAATATATAAAAAATAAATTATATTATTAATAAAAGTCAACTAAAATTATACGGGTCGATGTCTATTTTAACCTGCACCTTGGCGGGAATTTTGAGGGTTTCGAGGGCCTCACGGATGAGGCTGCGGATGAGGCTAATTTTTTCGCTGTCGAGCAAGATTGTATAGCGATATTTGCGTTTTAGGTAAGGTATTAGGCTTTCGCTAGGTCCTGCAATTCCTACTTTCGTGGAGTATTTTTCGGTTTTGAGCAGTAGCCGTAAAGCCTGCGAAACCGTGCGGGCATTATGCTTGGCAATGTCGTCGGCTTCGGCAGATATGATTATGTTGACCTGTCGCAAAAATGGTGGCAAAAGGGATTGTTTGCGGCGGGTTATTTCTTCGGCATAAAATTTGTCTTGATCGCCCTCCATAATAGCTTGTAAAACCTCGTGTTTTGGCGACATTGTTTGCAATAAAACTTTGCCTTCAATGTTTTTTGTTCGCCCTGCCCTGCCTGCAACTTGAATTAAAAGTTGATATAGTTTTTCAAAAATTCGTGGATCATTTTGGTTGCTAACGGCGTCTACACCAACCACAATTACCAGTGCTAAATTAGGAAAATTATGCCCTTTTGATACAATTTGGGTGCCAATTATCACATTAAATTCTTGCGATTGAATCTCGGCAATTTTTTTGATAATTCCGTCTTTGCCGGTAATTTCATCGCTCGAAAAAACGCTTACTCTTGCTAATCCGCCGCAAAATTCTTCAACTTCTTCTTTTAGTTGTTCCACCCCCGGAATAAAATCGCTAAGCGAATCAGGGGTATGGCATTGCGGGCAGTCGCTAGGTTTTAGCATACTAAAATCGCAATAATGACATTTTAACATATTAATTTTTTTGTGAAAAGTAAGTTTGTTTGTGCAATTTGAACAGCCAAAAACAAAATCACATTTGCCACATCTAACCATTTTTGCATAGCCTCTGCGGTTTAAAAAAATCATAGCTTGATTACCAGATTTTATTGTATCCATCAGTTCTTTGCGGGCGATTTCAGAAAGCAAACCACCTTTAATTCGTCTCACAATATTCAAATCTATAATCTCCATTTTTGGCATTTTTGCATCACCAAATCGTTGTTTTAAAACTATCATTTCATACTTTTTTTTAAGCGCATGATTATAGCTTTCAACCGATGGAGTTGCAGACGCTAAAATTATAGGAATTCCTTGAACAGAAGCCCGCAAAACCGCCATATCTCGCCCATGATAAACTGGGGTTTCATCTTGCTTATATGAATGATCGTGTTCTTCGTCAACTATTATCATTTTAAGATTTTTATACGGCAAAAAAACAGCCGATCTTGCCCCCACAATAACCCTAATTGAGCCGTCAATTAGCCCTTTTAAAGTGGCACGCTTTTGGGCTGGAGTCATAGATGAATGCCACCTGCCAATTTCCAACCCAAATCGTTTTTTTATTCCATCAGAAACCGCAGGAGTTAGCGAAATTTCTGGCATTAAAATTAAAACCTGAGAATCGTTGCTAAGTTCAAATAAAATTTTAACCATTGCCGCAATATAAACCTGCGTTTTACCGCTTCCTGTCACCCCGTTTATCAAAAAAGTTTTAAATTTATCAATATTTTGGCTAATCAAATCAACTGCAATTTGTTGTTCGTTATTCAATAAAATCTCTGGTGGTGCAATATTTTCTTCTGTTATTTCGGCTTTTTTACGCTCCTTAACTTGCTTGGTCAATATTGCTGGCAATGCAATTTCTAGCACATTTCCAAATGGCAACATATTATATTCGGCAACTTGTGACAAAAATTTTAAAAATTGCTCAGAACAAATATTTTTATAAACAATTTCTCCTACTGATTTTAATTTTTCTATTTTAACCTCCAATTTATCCTCTGTTGTTGCAAAAGCTTCGGTGCAAATTCCGTGTATTTTTTGTCTGCCAAATTCAACTTCAACAAAATCTCCAGCTTCAACATTGGTGTTTAAATAATAGAACCCACGATTAAAAGGCCCTAAAAGATTTATTTTTACAATATTAATCATTTTTTATAACAAATACCAGCTAAATATATTGCCGGAGTAGACAAAATGCTAACTGCAATTCTGGCAAAATATGTTCCAAAAATATATGTAATAACCAAGGTTTTAAACGACACAGGATCTGGTGCCAAAACAACCCAAGCAAGCGTGCTAAATATTATATTATCTACCAATCCCGACACAAAAGATGCAACATTAAATCGCAACCAAACCATTTTTTGTTTTGTTAAATTGCTAACAAATTTAAACACATAAATATCCACCATTTGGCTTATATAATACGATATTAAACTAGCAATTGTTATACGAACAGACGGTGCAAAAAGAATAAACATTGCATATTGAACAGGATTTATTATTGCCCCAGATTCGTGCCCCATTATATCTCCCTGTGTTGGGAATACAACAGTTAATAACATAAAAATTGTCATAATAAGCTGTGCAGCAAAACATATTTTAACACATTGTTTTGCTTCGTCACCACCAACATGTTCAGTTAAAATATCGCTTGCCGTAAAAGTTGTGGCAAACAAAATTGTTCCAAGAGCGACAGGTTCCGACATTCCACTAAATGAAGTCATTTTTAAAACCTGAATATTGGCAATTATAACAGCTAAAATATTATATAAATATATGCCTTTTACCTGCCAAATTCTCCACAAAAAAAGCATCGTTGCATAACATAAAATCAACATAAAAGCTGATAACCATTCGCTGCCAATAAAATTGGCAATCTTTGATAAATAAAAAACTATATCTAAATCCATATCTATTATAATGTTAATAATCTCGCTGAATGTCTGCCATTTTCATCACCGCAAAATGTTGTTATATTGTCATTATCAATCTTATGATTTTTACAAGCAGAAGCTGAATATAGTCTAGCAGATTCTTTAAATCCATACATATTATCTGTCGATAAAGGTTGATAGTATGCTAATTGCGCTAAACCTTCAACATACCTATCTAAAACCAAAATATTTAAATGCTGATTTGATATATTTTTTAATATCGCCTCTTTAATATTTTTAGGCAAAGCTGATGCAAGATATATTATATCTGTCTTAATTTTGCCATAATCTATGTCAACTCCATCTATTGCGTTAAAAGTAAAATCTTCTATTTTTATTATACCTGCTTTATCTAATAAAAATAAGAATTTATTTGCATTATTAATAGCTTCATCGTTAATATCTACTAGATTAATTTTTGCACCACTATAAATATTCAAAATAACCGCACTTAACGGAAAGCCACTTCCCACAAAAGTTATATTTTTATCTTTTAAATTATCATTTTTAAATAATTTTAATTCATCCCTAATCAAATTAACATAACTATCTAAATATAAAAATTTATATCCAGACTTAATATCAAATAATACTCTTAAATCATCAATTTTATTGCTAGTTTTGATAACAGGAAGGGCATTTATATTCCAATATGATATAAAATCATTTACGGCTTTTTTTTCCATTTGCTCTTCACTGATAATTGATAAATTTCGCAAAGTATTTGTACATTGGGCTTTATCAACTTTATACAAAATATCGTTTATATCGCTTGTTGTTTTTTGTGTTATAAGCATATTAACAAATTTTGATAATATGGTATTATTTTTTTCTGATGGATTTAATAGGCTATTATCTGAATATCTTGCTTTTTTTGAATCGCTAACAATATCTTTATATTCATTACAAATATTAATAAAAGATTGTGCCATTATATCGTTATCATTTTTTTGTGTTTCAATCATCAAAGTTGCCATATAGCCATAAAATTGTGCATTTTTATCTCCAAAACTCTTATCATCATAATTAGTTTTTATTAGATATCTAGCTTGGTCTGCAAATTTTATAGCAACCATTCCATTTTTATCTGTCCTTAATTTTATATAAACATCATCGCGCGTTAAGCCAGAAAAACCAGCATAAAAAACCAATACCGTATTATCCGCAAGTGGCTTGCCATCGTATATAATTTTAAAATTTGCTTCGCTATTAGCTATAATTTTTGTTGGATTTTGAATTGGAATAATCTCTAATTTATGCCCAACAGGTTTTTCCCATAAATCATCTTCTGCATCTTTTATGCTTATATAACTTTTGGTAGAGTGATAATATCCCGCTGAAGATTCCAATTGTTCTTTTTCTGCCTCGCTAAGTTCTGACATTGATTTTTTTATCCAACCTTTTGTTGTTTTGGCAAAATATAACGGAGCGGTTCTTTCTAATGATATTACATGCATTCCATCATTTTTTGCCGTAGCCTCAAATATAGCCCTTGTTTTTCCGTGCCAAATGCTATCAAAATCAATGTTTCCTTTTTTATTAAACACAGATATTTTATAATTCTCTTCGTTTGCAAATGCACGATTAACTTCTGGATATGGAAAATTATCTGATCCCGAAAATTCAAATGATATTTTTGAATCATGATATGAAAATTCGCTAGGAGAAACCCAATACATATGTGCATTAGCATTGCTAATTAATGTTAAAAAACATAAAAAATATAATTTTTTCATATATTAATATAATTAAAGTTTACTATAATCTAGACATCCAATCTTCTTTAACCTTAACAAAAATTGATATTTGCACAGGTTTTTCAAATAATTCTTTCATATCAATTGCAGCATCTTTTACAACACGAGTTATCATAGACCCGCCTTTGCCAATTACAATTGCTTTTTGACTTTGTTTATGCACATAAACTGTTTGTGCAACCGACATAAAATCGCCTTCGTTGACAATTTCGTCCGTTGCAACATATAAATTATAAGGTAATTCTTCTTGCAATTCTACAAATAATTTTTCACGAGTAATCTCAGAAGTCGCAAATTTAAAATCACGATCCGTAACATCATCAGAATCATAATACCAAACATCTTCTTGGGCGTGTGCCAAAAAATATTCTTTTAATGCGTTGACTCCTTTGCCTGTTTTTGCCGAAATTGGAAATATTTCAAGCATAATTTCCGGATCAAAGGTTTTTTGCAAAGCCTCAATCAGTTTTATATCTTTAAGTTCGTCAACTTTGTTTAAAGCAACAACTACTTTTCTGCCTTTTGCTTTTAATTCATGCAAAATAAAGCTACTATTTTTATCAATTCCGGTTTTGCCGTCAATTACCAAACAAACCAATTGTCCATCTCTAATTCCGCTATGAGCATTTTTTACAATAAGTTTTTCTAGGTTTCTTTTGGGTTTAAAAATCCCCGGAGTATCTAAAAACACAACTTGGGTATCTCCTTCGGTTAGAATTCCCCTAATTACATCTCGGGTTGTTTGCACTTTTGGTGAAACAATTGTAACTTTTTGACCAACTAAATAATTAACCAAAGTTGATTTTCCTGCGTTTGGTGCCCCACAAATTGAGACGAATATACTTTTCATATTTTAAATTTTTATGATTTTAATTTTTGTGCTGCCTTTACAATAATCATTTGGCAGAGGTAAGATAAAATGATAGAATACCGCGCACAATTTATCACTCTCTTCTGAGATAAATATGATATCTTTTGTTCCAGAAGGTATTATAATGTTGAATTTTGATTCTTCATCTAATTTTTGTCTGAAACCTTTTATCCATTGCTCGGCTGGATCAGAATCAGTACAGATGTAAGATATGCACATTGTATGATTGGAATTATTAATACATTCTAATGTCTTATTTTTTTTGTTAAATTTAAAGTCTATATCCTTTTGTAAGGTAGATAAAATTATCATCGTTGCAGAAATAATACAAAGAACAGCAATGATACAAATAATAAAAATTTTACATATATTTGTCTCATTTATAGCACGAGCATTATCAAGTAAAGAGCAAAGACCAATCAAAATAAAGCTCAATAACGAACCAATTTTTAACAAAAAATTATTTTCTTTCATAGATTATCAAATTGTTCTTGTGTCTCCAAATATTTCTTTATATAAAGCATATTGATTATTTTCTTGTTTTTTTTTGTACAATAAGCCAAAAAAAATAATAAGTGCTGTAATAACAAAGGTTGCCAAAAATATATAAGCTATAATTTCGAAAAAATGAATTCCAACAAAGTTAATAAAACTATTATTCATAAAATATAAAATAAATTTATAACAACATTTTCAATCAACAAAAATAATATGCAAGATATGAATAATTATTGCATATTAATATAGCTTGGCATAACTTTTAAAGTTGCAGTTTTATAGCTATCTAAACCCAAAGATTGTCTAGGTGTCATAAGTGGTCTATCTTTGCTTGGATCTAAAAATAATTTAAAACCAACAAATGCTTTATTATCTATATTTTGTGTAATAATACTATCAAAAACATCTATTTTTACACACGGATTACTATATCCGTCTACATTTATTGTTAAATCTATTTTATCAAAAATAGCTAAATCATATTGATTTTTTATCATTTTATGCTTAAAAGAATGAACTATTAAAATTTTATTATCAGTTATATTATTTGCAGCCATATAATCAACCATAGCTTTTTGAACATCATTTATTTGCTCTGCTGTAACATGCCCTATAAATTTGCCAGGTCTTGTATCTTTTAGATGAGTTACCGAAAATTCAGGATCTATTGCTAAGTGTACATCTTTATATTTTAAAAAAGGCAAAGCTTTTTGTATTGAATCAACTGGAATTTTATTGCCAATTTGAACATCCAAAATAACAGCAAAACCTGCTTTATTGGCTATTTCAATATATTTCATTACTGTTTCATCACTTAAAAACATCAAATAACTGCCATCTTTTTGCGGAATCATTGTTGCCATTCCGTATATTAAATGAAAAACTGGCACAACGGATATATCTTTGCCAATTACATCTTGATAAATTTTTGTATGTTCTAATAGCTTTGGCATCAAATCTTCTGGTTTATGCATACCTAATATTCCCATATGTTCTGCATTTGGTCTACCGTAATATCCTATAAAAAATTTATTATAATAGGCAGATGATTCCGATGCTGTTTTGGCTCTACCGCTCATATTAATCATATAATTTGTTTTTTTTTCAAGAACCACCGATGATTGATTATTTACTTGCTCGGGAATCACAGAAACTTCATTTTTTGCTTTTTTTTCAGGCGTTACTGGCGCTTCATTATTACACGATGTTATTAAAAATAAAATACAGATGTGCAATAAAAAGTTTTTCATATCTAGTCATTTTAAAATTGTTATTATGCACGAATTATCGTGATTATTGAATTGTAGTAAACCAGAATTAACAAATATCTCTTCAATTAACTGCTTATCTTCGTTTAACATCTTGATGGACCCAGTGTTTAGCTGTGTGGTTAAATTTTCATGATTTTGCATTATTCCAATAACACCAGATTTGGTATTTGCGATGATTGTATCACATTCGTAATCCTTGAAACGATCGTTATAGCAAATTTTAACAATAATCATAATAAAATTTTATTTGTTGCAAATAATATTTTTATGTTTTTTTAAATTAAATGCAACTTTTATTTAGTATAAATTTTTTTATTATGCGTTATATATTAATTTCTGTTTTTTTATTGTGCAGTTTTGTAGCTAATGCCTCTGATTTAAAGATTGGAATTATTAACTCTTCTGTTATTGAAGCTGACTCTTTGGTAATTAAAGATATTACAAATAAAGTAAAAATAACTACAGAAAAAATTCAAAAAGATGTAGAAAAAAAAGAAAATGAATTAAAAAAAGAAGTACAAGATTTAGAGAAAAAAAGATCTGTACTTTCTGAAACTGCCTTATCAGAAAAACAACAAGCATTGCAACAAAAAGTTATGTCTTGGCAAGAAAATCTTAAAAGAGACAATGATGCTATGGAAAGAGCAAAAATAGATAGCTTATCACAAGTTGACAGCAAAGCAAAAAATATTGTTGATGAAATAGCTAAAAAACATAATTTAGATATAGTCTTATCTTCTCAGGCATTGCTATATAGCAATCCAGATGCTGTTGAGGATATTACTTCTGATTTTATAAAAGAATTGAATAATACAATTAAATCATCTGATTTTGATGATTATTTTAAGAAATATTCTAAATCTAATAAAAAATAGTTTTGTAGGCTATGCAGAATATTGCTTGTTTTACATTGTTTTTACCTCTTGCCTCAACCTTTCTGTTGAAATTATTTGGCTTAAGAGTTAAGCAAATATATGTTAAATTATTTGCCATAGCCGCTTCATTGGCAATTTTTATAGCATCATGCTATATATTATATTTGGTATTTTTTGTCGGCGAATCGCTAAAATTTAATATTGCTGATTTTATCAAAATAGCAGATTACGAAACAACAAAATGGCAAATTTATATTAATCATCTTAATAGTCTGCTATTTTTTATTGTAACGCTTATCGCATTGATGGTGAATATTTATTCGGCATCTTATTTTGAAAAAAACGATAATATTGGTAAATTTTATTGCTATTTACATTTATTTGTATTTTTTATGTTATTGCTAGTTTCTGGCAATAATTTGATGCAAGTTTTTGCTGGATGGGAAGGCGTTGGATTGTGCTCGTATTTGCTTATAAATTTTTGGTATACAAAAAAGTCAGCAAATGAAGCGTCATATAAAGCATTTATTGTTAATAGGGTTGGGGATGTTGGAATGTTAGTTGGTATTTTTATATTATTTAGTTTTTCTAAATCATTAGATTTTGGTCAAATTTTTGCCAACAAAATAACATTAATGTCTGTGCAATATAGCGTTTTTAATGCACTTGATATCGCCATTTTAGCATTATTTTTTGGTGCCATGGCTAAATCGGCACAGATTTTTTTTCATATTTGGTTGCCTGATGCAATGGAGGGGCCAACCCCTGCTTCGGCACTGATTCACGCGGCTACAATGGTTACTGCTGGTGTAATCTTGATGGTAAAAATGTTCCCTTTGCTTGAATTATCACAAATTTCGCTAATAATTATAACTATTATTGGCAGCATAACTGCAATGCTTATGGGGGCGATTGGAATTGCACAATTTGATATAAAAAAGATTGTTGCTTATTCAACATGTAGCCAATTAGGACTTATGTTTGTTGCGATTGGAACAGGTGTGCCATCTATTGCAATATTCCATTTATTAACCCATGCTTTTTTTAAGGCATTATTGTTTTTGGGTGCAGGATCTGTAATTCATGGTATGCATGGTGAACAAGATTTACGAAATATGGGTGGATTACTTAAAAAAATGCCATTTACATTTGCATGTATCTTGATTGGCAGTCTAGCATTATGCGGAGTTTATCCTTTGGCCGGATATTACTCAAAAGATGCAATTTTTGAAAGTATGTATGCTGTTGCTTTTTTAAAAAATAATGATTTTTCAACATTATACTTAATGTCGTTTTGGTTTACATTAATTGCAGTTTTATTTAGCGGAATTTACTCATTTAAAATTATTTGGTATGCTTTTTTTGGCAGACTAAAATATGTTGAAGCACATGAATCTGGGTTTATAATGTTGTTGCCAATGATAATTTTAGCCGGATTAAGTTGTGTCGGCGGATATATTGGTTTTGCATACATTGGTTTTGGAGCAGAAAATAATATTACACATTCACTATTTGGAGCATTTGAATTAATGCATTTAGTACCTGATAATATAAAGAATATACCTACTTTTTTAGGTATTGGGGGTATTATAATTAGCTATTTATTATATGCTTTAAAAAATAATAAATTTATTGCAAAAATATTATTAACTATGTCGTATCCTTTTAGAAATACACTATTTTTTAATCAAGTTTATGATGTATCTCTTGGCAAGCTAATAAATTTAATGAATATTTTAATTAATATTATTGAAAAAAGATTTATTAATAAATTTATTGGTGCGTCAGTTGAATTTTGTAAAATATTAGGACTTTTATTTAATTCATTACAAACTGGCAGATATTATCATTATTTGGGCGTGAGTTTCTTTGGTATTATTATTATTTTAATGTTTGTCATATGGGGACATTATTAATTTGATATGTAAATGGAATATAAAAATAATAATTTATATATTAATAATAATAATATATTAGATTTTTTAACACAAACACCAGTTCATATATATAGTAAGCAATATATTATTAGTCAATTTAAGATCATACAAAATAAATCCAATAATTTAATTTACTATGCAGTAAAAGCAAATTTTAATCCAGAGATTATTAAAATAATTATAAGCCTAGGTGGTGGCTTTGATTGTGTTTCGCAAGGAGAAATAAACCATGTTATCAATTGCGGAGCCGATATAAATAAAATTATATTTTCGGGGGTTGGAAAAACCGAGCAAGAATTAGAATTTGCAATTAAAACAAAAATTAAACAAATAAGTTGCGAATCAATAGAAGAAGTTGATGAAATTATAGAAATATCTAGGCGACTACAAATAAAGGCAAATATTGCCTTGCGAACAAATCTTGATATAAAAACAACAACACATAAACACATATCCACTGGTGCAAAAACAGATAAATTCGGCATAGATTATACAAAAATTATTTTAATTTGCGATAAAATTAAAACAGAAAAATATATTAATTTTATTGGATTAACAACTCATATCGGATCACAAATTTTAGATATAAATAATTTTAAAATTGCTTTCAATCAATTTGAAAAAGTTATAGAGGCTGTTCAGGATGCTGGGCATAAATTGGAATGTGTTAGCATAGGCGGTGGACTTGGTGTTATTTATAAAACAAATGAAAGAGAAATAACACAAGAATATTTACAATTGATTGAAGATTTTAAAATAAAAATTAAATTACCAGTTATTTTAGAGCCGGGTAGATTTTTGGTGGCAAATTCTTGTGTTACAATTGCGAGAGTTATTCGTATAAAAAAAACAGATGATATAAATTTTTTAATATTAAATGTTGGCATGAATAATATTATTCGTCCTGCACTTTATGGTGCATATCATCATATATTACCACTTATAAAACATGAAAACCCTACTATACAAAACTATAAAATAGTAGGGCCAATTTGCGAATCGTCTGATATTTTTCATGATAATTATCAGATGCAAACAATGCAAAAAGGCGATTTTGTTGCAATTTTATCAACTGGTGCATATTGTAGATCAATGGCATCAAACTATAATTTAATGCCAATCGCTGATGAAATATTTATTTAATTTTTTTAAATTAGCCAACATAACACATAATTATTAAAATATATGGACAGAAATTACGATATTATATACGGAGAACATGCTTGCAAAGCCGTAATCGAGAATAATTCACGCAAAATATTTGAGATTTTAATAACTGATACTAAAATATTATCACAAAAATATTTAGAACAACATAAAAATATTATTAAAATTGTAGAAAAAAAACAACTCGAAAAAATAATTCGTATCGAAGATAAACACCAAGGAATTGCAATGAAAATTGGGGCTTTAATAGAAAAGGAATTGTTATATGATTTAATCAATAATATGAATGAAAATGAATTTAATTATGGATTTATTTTAGATAGAGTTCAAGATCCGCACAATATAGGGGCGATTATAAGATCTGCATATTGTTTTGGTGCAAGCTTTATGATCGTTGGTAAAAATGAGGCTCCATCCATAAATAACACGATTATTCGTGCTTCTGTTGGTTGCTCAGAATCGTTACCAATTTATACAATAACAAATATGGCACGCGAAATTGCTAAATTAAAAGAGCTTGGTTTTTGGGTTATAGGTTTAGATAGCAATAAAGCATCTGAATTGCCAGAAAAAATAATACAAAGCTATGGAAAAAAAATTGTTTTTGTTCTTGGTTCGGAAGGAGACGGTATGAGAGAGTTAACAAAAAAAGAGTGTGATGGCTTTATTAAAATTCCAATGATAGATCATGCAGAAAGTTTGAATGTATCAAATGCTGCAACCATAGTTAGCTATGAAGCTTTTATCTATAAAAAATATAGTTAAAAAAAATACATATATTACTTGCATTATAAAATAATTAAAATATATCTGTTAAAAGTTGTATTATAAATGGCGATTTTTTATTTATTTATAGTAGAAATATTTGATATTTTATTTTTTAATATATGCGCATTAAAGCTTCTAAATTACAAAGTATTGATGATTTTATAGATTGTGCATTATTTGGTATACAATATATTTCTGTTGATGCAGATTATGTTGTATCAAAAAAGAAAGATGGCTTTGGGAATCTTATTAGTGCCGTTCCATTACAAAAATCAAGAATAGTTATGGAATCTAATACTATGTTATCAGAAATAAACAAAGCATTAACAATTTGTAATCCAAATGTTTTACAATTTAATCACAATATAGATTTAGATTCATTATCTGTCTATAAAAAAAATTATAAACTGTGGAAACTAATAGCTAGCGTTAAAGAAGCTAAAAAATATAACGACATATGTGATGCATTTGTTATAGACTATGAAAATATCGATAGCTTAATATCATGTAAAGAGGTTTGTGAAAAATCTTTGATTATTAGACCAAAACATAAAGATCATGTTGAAAAAATTGCCGATTTAACATCAAGATCAGTTATTGTTGATATAGATTATGATAATAATGAAATTTATAATTTTGAACAAAATCACGGATCTGTTATTAATTAATTTATAATATAGCTAATTCACTATATTTTATCCAAGCATTTCTTTTTTAAAAATCTTGTTATTTTTAAGTAAATAAAATGTTATTATAATTGATATAAATTCCATTGTGAACATCATCCAGCCCGTTGACCTAAAATCATTTGTGTATAAATACGACGCTAATTGAAAACCAATAATTGATAAAACCCATTTACCAATAGACATAATTGCGGATATTCGCGAACTAGCCCCTTCAATAGAATTAAGAGCAAAAACATATACAAAATTAAGTGGAATTGCAACACCAATAGATAAAACTGTAATCATAAATGTGATATAAGCTGCACTTTTTATATTAAAAATAAGAGCTATTAAGCAAATTGGAACAAAGCCAACAAACATTATCATACTTGACATAAAAGTTATTTTTTTGCCAAATTTTTTGATTAATTTACCGCTAAAAATACTAAAAACACCAAATGAAAAAGTTAAAATACCCTGATAAATACCAAACATAGCCAAACTTACCCCAAATGATTCCATATAAATAAGTGGCGCCATACCAATAAATGCATAATAACTACCACATTCAAGTGAAAACATTGTAATTGTTATAAGTGTAATTGGAGATTTAAATACAATTGCATATTCTTTTAGGGAAAAACTAATATGTTTATTATTTTGCTTATCATTCGGAATAAATATATGAAATAATATCATAGCAATTATTCCCAAAATAAATAATCCTAAAAAACTAGATCTCCAACCAAAAAATAATGTTAAATAGCTACCAAAACTAGGCGCAATACAAACAGATAAAGTTGTAATTCCTGTCAAAATTGTCATTGCCGATTGTTGTTTTTCTTTTGGATAAACATCTAGAATAATTAATTGAGCTAGAACCATTGGCATTGCAACACCAATTCCTTGCAAAGCTCTGGCAAACAATAGCATATGATAACTTTGTGCAATAAAGCACATATAGCTACTTACAACGAATAATAATAAACCGTAATTAATTATAATTTTTTTGCCATATTTATCGCCCAAGTTACCAGCAAAAAATGCAGCAATGCAATGAAAAAATATATTCACACCAAGTATCATTTCTGTTGTAAAAGGTGTTAAACCAAAATGTTCTTTAATATGAGGAAATGCTGGTACGCAAATGTCAATTTCTGCACTTGCTACAAACATTACCAATATAATTATAACAAAGATCATGCTTTTTTTGATAAATTATCAATTAATTCTTCTAAATTATAATGATCTCGTTTTTCCTGAGTCATTAAATGAACAACAATTGATCCGCACACCAAAACAACCCATTCTTTGGCGGTTATATCCAAATCTGGCAATAAATCGTATTCTTGTTTTAACATAATAGATGCTTTTTCTGCGCTTCCTGCTATGTGTCTTACGGACGATCCTGTTCCTATAATAATTCTGCCTGCAAAATATCCATCTGGACATTTTTTATCAACAATATTTTCAATTTTATTGCCATCAATTGACGCAATAATCTCTGCAGCAAGCTCGTCTTCTATGCTTTTTACTTTGGCAATAACTTCTTTTGTTTGTTTTGATTTTGGTTTTTTTGGCATCAATATTTCTTCTTTTTCTTTCATATAATTTTTTTTTAATATAAAAATATCTTTATCACTTATATTAATTTGCAAGAATTATTTAAAATCTTACCAAAACTGGAATAATTATCTGTATTTTTTGTTTTTGGGGCTATAATAGTAATGTGGTTTTTGGCACGCGTAATTGCAACATAAAGCAAACGCATCTCCTCTTGTTTTTGCGATTCTTTATTGTTTTCAACATAATTTTTAACCACAGAATTCCTATAATCACTCAGCAAAACAACTACATTATTTTTATCTAGCTTGATTAGCCCCCCTTTTTCAAATTTTGTATCTTGATTTATATTATTAACCACATCAATTAATATTACAGCTTTACTTTCCAGTCCTTTTGAGCCATGAATTGTTGATAATTTTATTGCGTCTTCGTCGTTTTGCTGGGAGACCGTTTCTTGTAAATTTGATATTTTATCTATCATTTGCAATAGTGAGCAACTGGTATATTCTGGCGATGTTAATTTATTAATTAAGATACCAGCAATTTGCTCACCAATATCTCCATATCCACTTGCATTTGCTGACCAAATTATTTGATCTAAACCGTTTGATAAAATATTTTGTGCAGTATCGTCTTTTTCTAGCAATAATTGATCGTATAAATTTATATTATTTTTGAGCCTATTTTTGCATAAAGTATCAATTTTTTCAAATGAATAATTGCAAAAAATTGAACCTAAAAAACAAGCCAAATTTAAATCGTTTTTTGGATTATTAAAAAAATTTAACATTGCTAAAAAGTCATAAAAAACTATATGTTCGTTGATTTTTATCTTATCTACCGATCCAACAGAAATTCCATTTTTTTGTAAATAATTAAATAAATTAAACATTATATCATTTTTAGCACCTCGTTTTCGCATTAAAATCATAATATCTTTATTTAAAAAACCCTTATTTTTTAAAGATAAAACTGCCGAATGTGTAGCCTCTAAATATTCAATTCCATCTTGTTTATTTTGGTCGTTAATTAAAAAAATTTCTGTTTCTTTCTTTTCAATTTCAATCTCAATAATATCAATTGCACCGCTTACATTTTGCATTCTGTCGCATACAAAATGTTCTACATTTTCTGCCGTTGTTATACTTTTTTTTATAACTTCATCTTTGCATAAATTATTTACCAACCTTATAATATCTGGATTGCTACGATATGAAATATTTAAATTTACAACAAAAAATGGTATTTTAGCGTTTCTGCTTTTTTGCTCAAACAGCTGTCTTTTTTGTTCAAATAGCTCAAATCTTGCCCCTTGAAAACTAAAAATTGATTGCTTTTCATCGCCAACAATAAAAACTGTTCTTTCGATATCTCTATTGCCGTGTCCAACAAAAAAATCATTAGTTAAAACCTCAATAATATCCCATGATTTTTCGTTAGTATCCTGAGCTTCATCTAATAAAAAATGATCTATTTTGTAGCTCATGTTATACAAAACCCACAAGTTAGCATTGTTTTTAATAATTTTTATAGTTTCATCCAAAACATCATTATAATCCCAAATTTTATAAGTGTTTTTTAAGTTTTTATAATAAGTTTTTATAAAATTTGCAATTTGCGGTAAAATTATTGCAAAATTATTAGTTATTAAATTATTTTTCTCAACAATAAAGTTGTATAAAATATTCGCAAGTTCATCAAAAACATCAAGTTTTGCATGATTTGTTCCAATTTTACTGCTCGTTAAAAATGCTTCACACAAAAAATCTAAATATTCTATTTTTTCTTCTTCATTAAATTTCATCCATTGGATAATTTTTTCAGCTCTTTTTTTTGCATAAATATTGCCCGAAAGCATAGTATTTGCAATGATTTCTAAGTCAAATTTACAAATATCATTGTATACATTTTTTTCTAATTCTGCAACCGTTTTTGTTGCTACAAAATTTTTATTATCAAAATCATCACAGTTTAATATATTATAAATAAAAGTTTGCAAATTTTTTTCGCCAATTTCAAGAAAAAAATTATTTGCAGATTCTTTTTGCACTTCATCTCCATTTAATACAAAATCATATATAAAATCAGCAGTTTTTGCAATGACAGAATCCATAATTTCACCATTTGCAATATCTTGATCAATAGTCATAACTTCAAATTCGCCATCGCTTGTTTTAGAAATATCTTCTAGCATTTTATAGCAAAAAGCATGAATTGTGTAAACAGAAAGTGTCAAACCCGATAAAATAATTCTATCAAACATGCCTTTTGCAACAGAAATATCGATATTTTCTCCAATTTCCCTAATTTCCTCGATCAACTCATCATCGCTGGCAGTTTTCCATCTTAAAATTGTATCAAAAAAACGCTTTTGAATCTCATCGGCACCAGCATTTGTATAGGTAATTGCAACAATATTTTGTGGTTTTGTGCCATTCAAAATCAGCTTCAAAATACGCTTAATCAAAATCGTAGTTTTTCCACTACCCGCATTTGCATTAATCCAAATATTGGCTTTTATATCAAGTTCGTTTCTCAATTGTTTTGCAAATTAAAATTGTAATTTCATAAAAAATCATCATAAGTCCACCCAAAATAACCTGACTTAAAATATCTGGAGGTGTTACAATCGCAGCAATTATAAATATAATTACAATTGCAAATCTACGAAATTTTCGTAAATGCAAATGATTTATAACCCCAATTTTTGCAAGCATAACCAATAAAACTGGCAACTCAAATGCAAAGCCAAATCCAATCATAAGCTGAGTTATCATTTCAATATAATCTCCCAATTTTGCCTGTAAATCAAGTGTAAACATTTGAGAATTATTAAAATGCACCAAAAACTTAATCGCAAGAGGTAAAATTCCAAAATAGAGCACACATCCCCCAAGCAAAAACATAATAAAAAATGCAATTCCAATACCAATTGCCCATCTTTTTTCATGATTATGCAACCCCGGTGCCACAAACAAATAAACCTGCAACATAAAAAATGGCACACTAATACCAATAGCAACAGCAAATGCCACAGTTAAATAGACAAAAAATGGCTCCGAAATAGCCGTATAAATCATTTTATTTGCAGTAAATTGCAACAATGGTTTTGCCACAAAATATACAATTTTATCAGCAAAAAAATAACTAACAACAAACGATGCAATAAAAAATAAACAACAATACCAAACTCGCATTTTTAATTCAGCAAAATGTCCAGAAATAGATAAAGGTTTGTCGGTATTAGGTATATTCATAACTTAAAAACATCAATTGCATTTTGTGTTGTAATTTTATAAAACTCAGATCTTTCTATACCAAGATGATCGGCCAAAAAATCAGCTGTGCATTTAACAAATGAAGGTTCATTTTTTTTGCCTCTATGAGGAGTTGGTGCCAAATATGGGCTATCAGTTTCAATAAGAATGCGATTCAATGGAATTTTTTTGACAATTTGCTGTAAATCAATAGCATTTTTAAAAGTTATAATACCTGCAATAGAAATATAAAATCCGATATCAAGCATTTGCTCCATAAACGATTCTGTGGCAGTAAAACAATGAATTAATCCGCGACAACCAAGGTTTTTAACGCCATCTTTTAACATATCTGCCACATCATTATCCGAATTACGATTGTGTATTATAAGGGGTAAATTATATTTTGCTGCTACCTCCATATGAACCCTAAAAGATTGTTTTTGTCTATCAATATGAGCCAAATCTTGATTGTGATAATAATCCAATCCTGTTTCACCAATTCCAACAATTTTATCTCTATTTTTATCAATAATTAATGATAATTTTTCAGCTGTAATTTCAGCTTCATCAACATTGCAAGGATGCTGACCTAATGATAAAAAAACAATATTATTAAATTGATTTGCAATAGATAAAATATTATCAAATTCGTTAATTTTTGTCGATATTGTAATCATTTTTTCTACACCATTTTGTTTTGCTCTAAAAACTAAATCTTCAATCTCATTTTTATCAAAATAATCCAGATGGCAATGTGTGTCTATTATCATAATATTAAATCAATTATTAATGATTTAATATATCATATTATTTAAGTTGCAAAATAAAAATTAAGTATAATAGCTGATATGAGGTTTGTGTATTTAAAGTTATTTTTATGCAGTATTTACTGTTCTCAATATTATATTTTTTTACATCAAATATTTCTATTGCGGCGGTGATAGACGGCCAATCATATGGCAATAAAATTACTGCAATAGAAATTGCAAGCACAGTTGCAACAAACTATCAATATAATCATCCATATGCAGATGATAATCAGGCTGGTATTCAAAAAATAGATGTAAACAGCGATGGCAGAAACAAATCATACAAAACAAAACAAGATGTTAAAATTCAAATAAAAGATCCAAACAGCGTTGCAGATTATGAATCATCAGATTCTATGCTGTTAGCATACAAGGCATTTAACTACGGAAACATAGATACTGCAATGGCGCATTATAAAAAAGCATTACAAAAAAGAAAAAATAATATTGAAGCTATGTTTGGAATAGCAACATGTTATCATGTTTTAGGACAAACTGCCGATGCCACAAAATATTATTTAAATATCATTAAATTGCAACCAAGATATGCACCAGCAATTAATAATTTAATGCTAATTTTGGCAGAAGAAGATCTTGAAATAGCAATAAAAACTTTACAAGAAATTGCAACCCATAGCAACACAGATGCATTATTATGGCTACAACTTGGCAATCTTATTAGTCAAACAGGCGAATACCATAAATCACTCAGATGCTTTAAATTAGCATTAGCACAAGAGCCAAAGAATCCAATAATTATCTATAATCTTGCAACAACATTTGATGCATTAAATAATCGCAATGCAGCTATTAAATTTTATCAAATGTCGCTTGCTAATTTACAGCCACAGCATGCTAAATTGCTTAATATTGATACAATAAAATCAAGAATAAAAGAATTATCAGAATAAACTTGAATTTTATTTTAATATATTAAATAGTTCTATTGCTTTGCAACTCGTTATGATGGATAACAAAAACCCTGGCTACAAGTTTATAAAAACATTAGGTTGCTCTGATTAGACCCTGGTCTAGTTATACTACCGCTTCTTTATCTCTCGAGCTAAAGGTATTAATCTTGTCAGCGGTTGCGAGGCATCTATATTAAATACCGCTAGATTGCCCCCATCTACGAGTTTCGTATCCAGTTTTTATGCTATTTTTATCAATTTTAAATGCAATAAGCCCACTGATGACTTCGTCGCTAACAATAATTCTATGACCAAATTTTTCTAAATCATTTTTTAATTTATCATCGCATCTTGGTTCAAACATAATTGTTCCATTATTATGAAGGGAATATTTAATAGAATTTATAGCCTCTTGCGGGTCAATTCCAAGTTCTATCATTTGCATCAGTGTTGATGTTACATAGCTTAAAATACGAATTCCTCCCGCAGAACTAACTCCAAAAACTGGATTATTATTTTTATCCAAAACAATAATTGGCGAAATAGAACTTGAAGGTCTGGCACCAGATTTAATTTCGTTTGTGCAATTTACACAATCAGAAAAATCAAGCATTGTATTATTCATAACTAATCCTTCGGCAACAACCCCTGAGCCAAAATATCCATTGACAGAACTACCAATAATTGCAATATTTCCTTGTTTATCAATCGCAAAAAATGCTGTTGTTCCAGTTGCTTTATTATCATTGTTAGCAATTTTATGCACAATATCATCAACATTTTGATATATATCTTGATCATATTTACGCTTGTTGGCAATTGCAATATTTACAGCATTAGCTATTTTGTTAATAAATATAGCATCATCGCCAGTTTTTATATTAGAAAAATCTTCTTTTTCAAGCATTTTAATCGCCGAAAGTATAGCAAAATTACCTTTTCGTGTGCAAATTTTATAATCTTTATAACCAACACAGCTTGCATCAGATTGAAACGCTTTGTAACCAACTAAATCTTTTTTTGTTAGCAATCCTCCACTTTTTTGCACTTTATCTACAATTTTGTTGCCAAGTTCTCCGTTATAAAATTCATCGTGTGTATCATTTGCAATTATTTTTAATGTTTTAGCTAAATCTATATTTTTAGCAATTTTTTTATCAATTTTTATAGAATTTGCCACATCGGGTAGCTCTTTTTTATATTTATCATAAAAAATAGATAATCTGTTTTCTAAAATAAAACCATTTTGTGCCGCCTCAATTGTTGGTTTAAATATGTCCTCCCATTCAATGCTACCAAACTGTTTATGTGCTAATTTCATAACTTTTAATATTCCTGGTGTGGCAATGTATTGTGAGCCAAATTCGCTACGATATTTTGTTTCATCTTTGCCGCTTGAACCAAAAACATTTTGTTGTGTTGCATTTTTTGGGGCAGTTTCTCTGCCATCAAAGGCAATTATTTTGCCATTTTTTTTATCAAAATACAAAATATATCCACCACCACCCAAACCCGATGCATGCATTTCGCTAAGACCAATTGCAGCTTGCATTGCTAAAATTGTATCCATTGCATTACCGCCACTTTTTAATATTTCATTACCTATATTCACCGATAATTGTGTAGGACCACCAACAGCTTGCTGTTTATATTCCTGTGTTTTAAGATCAAAATCAGAATTATTATAAACATTACTATTGACACAGCCAATTATTTGTAAAAATATTATTGACTTAATAAAAAAATGTATCATAATGTGTAAAATTATTTTGCTATTTATATGCTTACAAACAATAATAATGTCAAGAAAAAAGTATATATATTTGCGGGCAATGAACACCCAAGATTACAAGGCACATATCATAATATTGGATGGGAAATTGCAAATAATTGGGAGGCAAATCTTGAATGGAAAAAACAAGGCAATTCACTTATAGCAACAGCAAAAAACGGAGATATTTTAATTAAACCTGTGGCTAAAAATCCAATGGACTACAATCCAAAACATGAATTTCCAGAATCTATACACAAAGATGATTACTATGGCAGGGGCGATGGATACACAAGTGGTTTTAGTTATGGAGATTATAATTCTGCCGGAATAAGTGTTCAGGAATTGATAAATAATGGCATCATAAAATCAGGTATGGATTGCATTATTGTTTCTGATAATGTTGAAATTGATCAAAATAAAACACAATTTTTATCCGATGCTAGATATTTTAGAGACGCCGAAAATAATGCAATAAAAGATATTTTAATGAGAAATAATAATATTGTTTTTAACAGATTTGATATTGGTACAAAGCAAACCAAAGCACAAAAAAATAATACAAATCATCATCATTCACAAATTGTAGATATAAACATTGCAGATATAGTAAAAAAAATTAAAGAACATAAACCAAAAACAAAAAATATATCCAATCTTGCCTTGTTATCTAGCAAGGAATCTTTGAATGATGCAATTATTGCTATTAATGCAAAACCTGATATATTTCTTGATTTTATTATCAAACATAATACCGACAAAAATCCAATAGACAAACAATCGGAAGGTATAAAATTTAACATTTTAAAGCTATGCTATTTTATGGCAGATAATCATCTTAGTGTTTTGAATGATGCTATGAAAGATGAAAATTTTAAAAAAATAATTGCAGAATTGGATATTTTTAGCAACACAATAGCTAATAAAAAAACATATAACACATATTTACCAATATCACAATATATAAATGAAAGATTTAGCACAGATAAGCCAAAAAAAATATTAACCCCATTTATGGATCAGGTATTTAGTAGTCCTGCAAACGGAATCAGGCAATATAATGCTGAGTTAAATGATTTTTTGAGTTTTGGCGTTGATATTTTTGATAAAAAACATTATCAAGACAAGGATTCATTTAATTTATTATCGAACAAAATAGATAAACTAATTGATGAATGCGATTCATGTTTTTTTATGCCTAATGATTTTAATATTCGGGATGAATTTAAGCCCGTCAACGGTTTTGAACAAAAAATAAATCTAGCAACAGAAACAAACGATGCAGTCAGAACTTTTTGGGAGCAATATACATTAAACAAGGCGGCTGAAAAACAAAAGGGAGTTTCTGGAATTTGTGGCGGACACCAAATGATAGCAAATGCAATGGGTTTTTTTGTGTGTAGATTATCTCAAAAACATTTACATAAAAACTTAAAAGAAAAAGATAAAGCTACTTCTCCAACAAGAGGAGATGAACTAGTTGATGTTTATAGTCAGCATACACAAGGTGTTCCATTGAGTGTTGATGCTGTTTGCCCAGAGGATATAGATTATTATAACAAAAACTATGAAGGTGTCATAGAGGCAATTATTAAGCATAATAATAATTTAATAAAAAACTTAGATTTAGAAGTGGCAATAAGCAAAGAAAATGGCGGACTTGTTATGAAGGACACTAGAATTGCTGGTGGAAGCTCTGCAAACAGACAAATTATTTCTATACAAACTCATCCAGAAAATTTACAAATATCAGATGATAGAAGTGGTAATATTATGAGGCAATTAGTAGAGCAATCTGTTGTTTTATCAGATAAGATTAGCAAAATAATTGCAGATAATACCAACAAAATGTTAGATAATGTTGTGCTTGGAGATGAATTAGGTAAAGAAAAAAATTATACTGAGATAATGAAGAATCCAGAAGATTTATTGGGGGAATTGTGGCAAAATAAAACCAAAGTTACTCGATCAAACAGTGAAGGTGCCGAAAAGGGAGGAAAATTTATAGGAGCAGTTCTTGCTCGACGACTAAGCTCTCAAGAAGAAACCAATCCCCATTATTAACATAAAAAATATATAGAAAATTAAAATCATCATATTAATACCTATATATCGATATTAAATTTTTGTTATGTTAAAAATTAGAATTTGCATATTAATTGCTATATTTTGCACAACATTTTATAATGTTTTTGCTGATGAACTGGGTGATAATTCTGCCAAGATACAAATAAAAGTTGGTGGAGAAATTGATGCTCAAATGGCAAAAAATAATTCATATGGTAGCTATCAAAACCCTATATTGCCAGATAATTCGCTTAATTTAGGCGGCAACGATATATCGGGCAGAGTAAAAGCATTAGCTAATTTAGAAGTTGCAGTTAAAACAAAAAATTTTAGATATGGTGGATTAGTTGGTTTGCAAACAGGAAAAATCGAAGATGACTATGGTAATTATGCAAGAGAAACATATATTTTTATAGAAAATCCATATGGAAAAATAGAAATGGGATCAGCATATAGTTCGGCAGCCAGAATGCGTATTGATGCAACAAATTTGGCTCGTGCAACAGGTGGTATTCAGGGTGATTGGTTTAGATACATTTCAATGCCTGTTTATCACAGCTCAGATCAATCGCTTGTAATGGGAGCTGCTCCTGTTTTTATTTTGCAACCTATGTTACCCAATGAAGCTGGTTTTACAACTGGTGCATCAAACGGAAACAATATATATAACGATACCACGCACACATATCTATCGCCAAATACCGTTCAGCCTAGGCTTGGTTGGGGCTCGCTTTCAAATAAAATATCTTATTATTCAAAACGAATTGCCGGAGTGCAACTTGGTATAAGTTATTCACCCAATACTGGTTTAACAGGGGTTTTGGTTGATCAGCAATCTGGTTATGCAAAAGATTATCTAGGGCAATATTACCATATGAATAGCACTGGAGTTGTAGGCAATGTAAATAATCTTATAACTTTTGGAGCTAATTATATTAAACAATTTGGTGATTTTGGTTTAGCTGCATCTTTTACATATGAACATGGAGATTATCAAGGAGCGGCGTATTCTCGTGGAGGTTTTAATTATAGCGGCATTCCAGATCGAAACGCCTTAAATGCATTTATGCTTGGTATAAAAGGTGTTTATGGGCCTATTTCGTTAGCATATTCATATGGAAACTGGCTTAATAGCTTAATGAGCAATAGTTTTGCTTACTATAACGCAAACGGAACGGAAACCGTTAAACAAGCTTTTTTTCATACGGCAGGGCTTGGCTTATCATTTGGTCCAATAAATTTTAGCACCACATATATGTATAGTAATTATCAGGGTAATACAGTCCAATTAGTATCTGTTGGTAGCGATATAAAACTTGGTGGTTTAGCTGGCAGAGGTTTAGTTCCTTATATTGAAATGACATATTATGACTTAACTCCCGCATTTGGCAAAACAACAACAGGGGTATTAGCTCAGGCCGAAGAATTAAAAGGTTTTGTTATTATTGGGGGGTTAAAATTAATCTTTTAATGACAATATAAATCTATCAAATATTTTTTTATCAAATTCTGTATCCAAATATTCTGGGTGCCACTGAACTCCTACACAAAATTTATGATTTTGATTTTCTATTCCCTCAATAATACCATCTTCGGCAACGGCATTTGCAACAAAACCATTTGCTATATTTTTTATAGCTTGATGATGAGATGTATTTGTTATAATTTGCTCTGTTTGGCAAATAGAATGCAAAATTGTATTTTTTATAATATTTGTTTTATGGAACGATTTTTTATCTGTGTGATCCAATTTTCCAGCCAATTGAGATTCAATATCTTGATACAAACTACCACCAAAAACAACATTCATCATTTGCATTCCAGCACATATACCAAGAATTGGTTTGTTTAAAGGGATAAATTCAGTAATTAATGCCATATCAAAATCTGTCCTGTGCCTATTTATATAAACAGAATCAAATAAAATTTCTTCTTTATATGTATCTGGCGGTGTATCAGATTTTCCGCCAATAATAACCAATCCATCGATTAATTTTGCATAACTTTTTAAGCAACTGTAAACTGGCGGTATAATAATAATATCAACATCGTCATATATTAATGAATCTATATAATTTTTACGAATTAAATATTTTTTGTCATCACAGTCAAAATCAGATGTTATACCTATTATTTTTCTCATACTTTTATAATTTTAGTTTTATAAAACATATTAATTAAATTTGCAAATATAATCATAAATGCAACAATTATTTGCCATACATTTATCATTTCTTTTAATATTAAATAA
>CAMCQG010000014.1 GCA_945876965.1 Rickettsia typhi | reverse complement strand
GTGTTTTCAACAATTGCAGTCGCATGAATTTTTGCGTTTAACACCATTTTTATTGTGCTAAGAAATAAACTAACCATCACAATTTATATTCTGTGCAATGCTTATTTTTTAAATTCAATATTTTTTATATAAAGTTTGTTTTTTGGTTTGCTTCAAGAGGTTTGTGTATATTAAGATTTGTTTTATCTACATCGTTAGTTATATCAACCCAATCATAATTAAATTGATTATTTAGATATGACACCCTTCTGTTTGGCAGTATTGTAATTGCAAAATTATTTTTATAACCAATATCTCTGATAATTGTTGTTAATTTTTGAACATTATCCTTATATGCTTGTAATATATCTTTGGGTATTTCGTGCTCATCTTCTTTGTTTTTTTTATCGCCCTGGAATGCATACACGGATTTTATATTATTTTTTATATCGTATTTATTTAATAAGTTTAAAATATCAAATTTTCTATCATCTCTAAACATATGGCCTATAAATGCATCTTCATTTTCTTTCTCTATCACAAAAAAAATACAGTCATATATATAATCAGAATGTGGCATTATTTTTTGTAATTGTTCTTTTGTTAAATATATATATTCTCCTGTTTCTATAAGTAAATTTTGCATACATGATAAATAGTTTAATAAAAAAAAGAACCGCAGATATAACAAATAAACTGTAAATTAAATTTGATAGAATCATTTGTTTTGTTGCTATCAATGATTATTTATCATTTAAAATATTACTAATTTAGTATATCAAGATAACAAATTTGTATACCAATTTGATGCAATATTTAGCCCAATTGTGTCCAATAGCTCCTTTTTATTTTTGTCGTGATGACCGCAAACAACTAAAATTTGCTTAGCTCCTTTTTCTTTAGCAGACTCAATGCATTTTTCTAATAAATTTTTACCAACAGTTAGCCATATATCATCATTTTGCACACAAAAATCATCTATCATTAATGTTAAACCAGCATCATAAACTTCTGGTGGATTGATAATTTTGCCAATTATAAAACCTTCATCGGCAACAAATGCAATAATTGCCTCATCATTTAACAACTCTTTAAACCATTCAGCCTGTATTTCATCTGAATTATCTGACATTTTCCAAAAATTACCCTGAATTTTAGAGTATTGCAAGCGTTTTTCATCACTAAATGCTACCATTTTTGTAATATCTTCTATTTTTGCGGTTTTAATTTTCATACATTAATAAAATATGGATTTTAGTAATCAGCGGTAATCATAATTGTATTTATATTAAAATCAAGTTTATTTTAGGTTATAAAAACCCCACCGCCTCATATTCATTCAGCTTCCTCCCCTTAAACGGGGAGGCTTACTTTCTTACCTACCCATTGAAGGGGAGGATAAATTTACGAAGTAAATTAGGTGGGGTTGCTTTTCCTATTTTATAAAATTCATTAACAAAATTGAATGTTCCAAATAAGGCTTTTGTCAACAACTTTTATGTCAATCTATTTTATTATTTATTTCATTTCTTTTTGCCAACATCATTCGCCATATGATAAAAAGTAATGTAAAAAATTCAATCGGCAAAACAAACAAATATAATCTACCAATTATTCTTTCCATAAAAGAAGTAGCAAGCAGTATATAACCCATTCCTTCCATAAAAGCCCTCCAGCCCTCAAAATCAAATTTATTTTTGTGTTTTTGGTTCATAATAAATTGTATAAAAAATCACAGATAATCCAACTACAACAATTGTTGTGATTACTAAGCCAAAAATATCATTTGTATTCATATGTGAACATATTATTTATTATTATCCTAATTGTGTTTATATTAAAATCAAGCCATAAGTTCCTTAATTTCTTCTGCAAACAATTCTTGTATATGTTGAAAAATAAAATCTTCATCCGACATTGTATCATAAATTGATGTATTTATATTTTCAGTTATTTTTGTAATTTCATAATCTAATGTAAAAAATTTTTGTACTAAATCGTCTACTGAATTATTTTTTTTAGAAATTGCCCATAATGCACCTCCATGTAAAAAAATATTTCTAATGTTTTTAAATTTTACCACAAGAGGTAGTAATTTTTTTGCATAATCAGATTCCATACTTTCTAATTCTTTTATTATAGTTTCAAAAGCATAGTTTCTCATTTTTGTCAATTCTATTTTAAGTTGCAGATAGTCTAAATTTATATTTTTTAATCTTATTATCGTAATCTTTAATATTTCTTCTTTTATTATGCAAGTTGATGTAATTGTATGCAAAAGCGAAACGACCTCAATCCCACAGTCTTTTATCATCCGAAGCAAAAGAAGTTGTTTTTCAGTTATATTCAACATATTATTTATAATTAAAAATCAATAAACTCTCTTCTTTGGCTTAACCATCTCAACCTCGTCCGTCAAAGTGAACAAATTAACAGGTTTATAATCAATCTTACTCATGCTCCAATTTTCGCAATCAACGGTAATCATGCTGTGTTTCATCCAATTTTCGTCATCTCGTTCGCCAAAATCCTCACGGGCATGGGCACCTCGGGATTCGGTGCGGTTCAATGCTCCGTCGATGGTCGCAATCGCTTGTGGAATAAGGTTTAAAAGCTCAAATGCCTCAACTAAATCGCTGTTCCAAACTAGGCTTTTGTCTACAACTTTTATGTCGGCAAGTTTTGCAGCAATTTGTCTCATTTTTTCAAAGCCTGCTTCAAGGGTTTCTTTGGTTCTAAACACGGCCGCATGAACTTGCATAACATTTTGCATTTCGTCACGAACCTCTGCCACAGAATATTTTCCGTTGGAATTTAACACTTTTTCAAATCTTTCAACCGCTTTTGCAATGTCTTTTTCGGTGCATTCTCCTTGTTTCATATCGCCTATAATTTCTCCTGCACGAATTGCCGCTGCTCTGCCAAAAACCACCAAATCAAGCAACGAATTTGACCCCAATCTGTTGCCCCCGTGAACCGAAACGCAAGCTGCCTCACCAATCGCCATAAGCCCTTTTACAACCTCACCTTTGGCGTTTAAAACCTCGCAATTAATATTAGTTGGCACTCCCCCCATGTTATAATGAACCGTTGGCAAAATTGGAATCGGCTCTTTGGTAACATCAACGCCTGCAAAAATTGCTGCTGATTCTGATATTCCCGGTAATCTTTGATGAATAATTTCTGGGTCTAAATGGCTTAATTTTAGCAAAACATGATCTTTTTTTGGTCCACAACCACGGCCTTCGTTAATCTCAATCGTAATCGCACGAGATACCACATCTCGAGATGCTAAATCCTTGGCATTTGGGGCATATCGCTCCATAAATCGCTCGCCATTTGCATTTATTAAATACCCACCTTCGCCTCGCACTCCCTCGGTAATTAAGCACCCTGCACCATAAATTCCAGTCGGGTGAAATTGCACAAATTCCATATCTTCAAGTGGCAACCCCAAACGAGCCACCATTCCGCCGCCGTCGCCCGTGCAAGTGTGGGCCGAAGTTGCCGAAAAATATGCCCTGCCATAGCCCCCAGTTGCCAGAACAAACAACTTTGATTTAAACAAATGCAAAGTTCCGTCGCACAAACTAAGTGCCAAACAAGCCACAACCTCGCCCGCCTCGTTTTTTATCAAATCGGTCACAAAATATTCCACAAAAAACTCAACCTCGTGCTTCAAACATTGCTGATAAAGTGTATGCAAAATTGCGTGCCCTGTTCTATCCGCCGCCGCACAAGTTCGGTGAGCCGGCCCGCCCTCGCCATATTCTTGCGTCATTCCGCCAAACGGTCTTTGATAAATTTTACCGTCCACAGTTCGCGAAAACGGCACCCCCATTTGTTCAAGTTCAATCACAGATTCTGCCGCATTTTTGCACATATACTCAATTGAATCTTGGTCGCCTAGCCAATCTGATCCCTTGATTGTATCATAAAAATGCCATCTCCAATCATCTTCCATCATGTTACCAAGAGCTGCCGAAATTCCCCCCTGTGCCGCAACGGTATGCGAACGCGTTGGAAAAACCTTTGTGACGCACGCGGTTTTAATCCCTTTGGCTGCCATTCCCAAGGCCGCCCTCATTCCTGCCCCACCGGCACCTATTATTACACAGTCAAAATTGTGTGTTGTTATGTTTTGCATTTTTTTATAAGTTAATTGAATAAGTATTTTTCTATTTTATCTTTATTGTTATAACAGGCATTGATAGCCATTGATTTATAACCAGTTGATCTCACACATATCTCGTGATTTTTTCTATCATTTTGTAGTGAAGATTTATCTTCTTTGCCAAAATATGCCCTTAAAACCAACTGTTTTGGTAAAATTATATCATAAAATACAGATGATGATATTTTAATTTTTGTTGGTAAAGAAAACGAATTTGATAGATTATGTAAATCTGGATCTATACATAAAAACGATACAATCCATTCATTTTTGCCACCATTCATAACAAAAGCCTTAATATCTTCATATGCTTCATCTAAATCTATTCTCCCATCAATGTGAAATCTAAGCAATACAGAGGCAATAAATTTATCTACCATATCATAATTTATATCTATTTTTAAAGATTGATTCTTACATTTTATTAAATCTATTTTTTTAAAAAAATTATAAAAATCATTATCTATGGAAAATTTTTTTTCACACGTATGACACCATAATTGACAGAAAGGAATAGAACCTCCTGATGCACCAAAAAAATTATTGTTCGTTAGTACACGTAATGGTTTCTTATTATTATCACTTTTAATCGCATATCCATTAAAAGCCAATGGTAAAAGATGTCCTCTTGGTGGTTTTTCTATTAATATTTCATTACAAACTCTACATTTATCACCAATTTCTAAAACCTTCATACTAGTTTTTATAGATTCTTTCATAATATTACAATTTATCTACAACAACCCCACCGTTTCACATTCGTTCAACCTCCTCCCCTTCAACGGGGAGGCTTAGCTGATTGCCTCCCCAAAAAGGGGAGGATAGATTTACAAAGTAAATCAGGTGGGGTTATTTTTATAAAATAAATTACTCAATTTTTAATTATCAATATTTTATTTTTTACCAACAACAAAATAATCTACATAAGGAGCTCTTTTGCTTTTCAGTCTTTTGTTCGGCACAACTAGGCTCTGTATTCCAAGAATCATTATAATCCATTGGTGTTCTCTTTTTCTTTTCAGCCTCTTTTTGGCTATGACTATTATTGTTATTAAAACAAAAATCACGATTATTAGCTGATTTTTCTTGATTTAGCTTAGAGGCTTTATGCTTAGAGGCTTCATATTCAGCAATACTTTCTGGTGAAAAATCAAAAAAGTTTGGGTCATCTTTTTTGCCCCGATATGGATATGGTTTTAGTTTTGACGAAGTAGGTTTTGAAGAAGTAGGCTCTGGTGAAGTAGGCTCTATTGTAACCTGACTAGAACATTCTCCTGAACCCGAATCAAGCTCTATTGTAATCTCACTAAAACATTCTTCTGAATCCGAATCAGGCTCTATTGTAATCTGACTAAAAGATTTTTCTGGCGAACCAGAATCAGAACCTCTTTCAGCATCAGAAAATTTAACTGGATGAAATCCTGATTTATTCATAATATAAAATTAAATCAATTATTTAATTTGACTATTTTTTCTTGATTTTAGGTGCTTGCTCATTATGAAAAAAATTAATTTTATCAAAAACAATATTATTCTTTATTTTATAAACAAAGTTTATAAGATTAAAAATCGTCACCAGCTTCGGCACCAGAAGAATCACCATCTTCATCACCATCTGCTTTTTCAACAGCATCAAAATTGATAGTTGCAGCTTTTTCACGAATTTTCTTTTCAATTTCGGCAGCCATAACAGGATTAGCTTCAAGATATTTTTTAACATTATCTTTTCCTTGTCCAATTCTTTCGCCATTATAAGAATACCAAGAACCAGCTTTATCTACAACACCAGCAGTTTCACCTAAAAGAACCAACTCTGTATTTCTATCAAAACCTTTACCAAAAATCAAGTCAATCATTACAGTTCTAAAAGGAGGAGCCATTTTGTTTTTAACAACTTTAACTCTTGTTTCTGCACCAATTGCAACTTCATTTTCGCTTATATACCTAACTCTTTTAATTTCCATTCTCATAGAAGAATAAAACTTTAAAGCATTACCACCAGTTGTAGTTTCTGGCACAACACCTCTAAATGTTGGAGCACCAATCAATGCACGAGTTTGATTAATAAAAATTACAATACAATTTGTGCGAGAAATTGCACCAGTTATTTTGCGTAATGCGCGACTCATAAGTCTTGCCTGCTCACCAATTGTTGCAGCTTTATCCAATTCACCTTTAAGTTCAGCTTGTGGCACAAGTGCAGCCACAGAATCCACAACAATCAAATCGATTGCATTTGAACAAACAAGTTGCTCAACAATACCCAAAGCCTCCTCACCAGAACTTGGTTGAGAAAGCAACAAATCTTGCAAATTAACACCAAGTTTTTTGGCATAATTTGGATCCAAAGCATGTTCTGCATCAACGAATGCAACTGTTCCACCCAATTTTTGACATTCTGCTGCCGTAGTCAATGCAAATGTTGTTTTACCTGAACTTTCTTTACCATAAATTTCTACAATTCTACCTCTTGCCAAACCGCCTATTCCAAGTGCCAAATCTAGTGCCAAAGACCCAGTTGAAACAACTCCAACTTCTTCAACCACACCATCACCAAATCTCATTATTGACCCTTTTCCAAATTGTTTTTCAATGCCCGACATTGCTTGTTGCAAAGCTTTTTTCTTTTCATCAACTGTTGTTGCTTTTACATCTGTTATAGCCATGGTTGTATAATAATTAATTCAATTAAAATAATTAGAAATCTATAAAATCAAAATGCAAGTTTTTTATATAATATTAATATTTGGTATAAAATTATATTTTTCTACATAAAAATCTTTAATATTTTGAGAATATTTATCAACAGAATATAACGGATTTATTTTATCAAAAATTTTTATATGTTCAGCAATTCTAAATTGCTCATCAATTTCTATCTTTTTTATTACATTACAAATATTATTTTCTAAATCTTGATAGCTTAAAAAAACTCCAGCACATTTTTTAAACTCATCAGATGGAAAAAAAACATCACTATACACAGCAAAACCAAATGTATTACAAAAAATTGGCTCTATAAAATAGCCATCAAAACCTTCACCAAAAGTCAATGAATATTTAGCATTAGCCATCACCTCTTTGCACTCTTCATATTTAAATCCCCAACATAAAACCTGTTTTATATGCGGTAATTCAATTTTTATTTTATCTAAAATTCTTTGTTTTAAAGGATGTATATCTGGTGAATATAATAAAATATCTTTTTTTTCAGACCAAGATTTAAAATTATATTGCCTAGAATCTATCCATGTAGAAAACATTTTTACTGGCATATTATATAAATTACTAACCTCCTGATTACAATATCTATCATGTGCTGTTGTTTGGGTTATTTTTGTTGTAATATTTTTTAAAAACCTAGCTCTAATAATTCACTTTGTGAATAAAAACTGTCCATATCTATAATTTATCTAAATCGCGAATAATTTTTGGTGCAAAAAAAACCACATTTTCGTCTTCACCTTCAATTTCTTGGGTTTGTGTTTCAAAATTCTGCGATAAATATTCAATAACCTCTTGAACAAATGTTTCATGTGCCGATGCCCCAGCTGTAATGCCAATTTTTGTAATATTTGTTAGCCATTCCAGTTTTATATCTTGCTTGCCATCGATTAAATATGATGGAATATTATTTTTTGTGCCAATTTCTGCCAAACGATTTGAATTTGAGCTGCTTTGAGAGCCGATTACAATCAATAATTCAATTCCAGATTTTATCATTTTTTTTACCGCATCTTGACGATTTTGTGTCGCATAACAAGTGTTGCCTGTGCCACCTTCGCCTCCATAAATATTGGGAAATTTTTTGCGTAATGCAGCAATAATATCGGATGTATCATCGAGACTTAATGTTGTTTGAGTAATAAAACTTAAATTATCTGGATTTTTTACAACCAAATTTTCAACACATTCTACGCTTTCTACAACTTGAATAACCTGATCAATATTGCCAATTGTGCCGATAGTTTCAACATGTTTTTTGTGTCCAATCATAATGATTTCCTTGCCTTGTGCATGATATGAATTGCCCATTTTATGTACCTTTGAAACAAGAGGACAAGTTGCATCAATTAGTTGAATATTTCGTTCTGCAAGTTTTTCGTAATGATTTTTTGGAGAACCATGGGCAGAAAAAATAACCGTTGAATCATTAGGAATATCATCTACTGATTCAACAAAAATAATACCTTTTTCTATCAAATCTTGTACAATTCTTTTGTTATGAACAATTTCATGTTTTATATAAATTGGATGTGAAAAATGTTTTAATGCCGATTCTGCAATATCTATTGCACGCTTTACTCCGGCACAAAATCCCCTTGGTTTTGCAAGTAAAATATATAACATCAATGAAAATTCTTAATATTTTCTGTAATATAGTTAGCATCAATTATATTATCAGAATCTCCGCTAATCGCTTGATTTTTTATTGCATTAAAAGTCAAACTTATAAATCTTTTATCAAATTCTTGCAACAGCTGATCACCATCATTATCAATTTTTTTCTTTGCAATTTCTGTTTTTAAATCAGCATTTTTTTTAGCTATTTTTTGTGCTTTATCTATAATTCTATCAGCCTCATCTTTGGCTTGTGATAAAATTTTAGATATTTCAATTGGTAATTCATTTTGTTGTTGTTGATATTTTTCAAACAATACCTCTGCTTCTTGTTGTATTTTTTGTGCCTCATTTAAATTATTTTGTATATCTTTTTGATATCCAGAAATAACCATCATAATTTTATTAAATGATAGTTTTATAACAATTCCAAAAGATATAACCGATCCAATTGCAATAATTATTTGTTCATTCATATTAAAAATGATTTAAATTATCCTTTATTTTTTTAATATTTTCTACATTCATATCAAAATTTAAAATCTCTGCTTTGTTGGCAATTTTATTAGAAATAGATTCAATAGATTTTAGTACAATTGATTTTTTAAATTCAATTTTTTGTTTAATTTGCAACATTTTTGTATCAGCATAAACTATAATATCATTTGCAATTTGGTTGTTAAAATTATTATTATTATCTGCTATATTTTTTTTTGCTTTATGTAAAATAACATTAGATTCATTTTTAGCTAAATGTATTTTTTCATCTATATTTTGCTTGATTTTTTTAGCTTCTTGTAATAAATTATTTGCATCAAAAATAATAGCATCAATATGTTTTTTACGAGAAATTTGTAAATTCACAATTGCAGGAATAATAATACGAAAACATATCAAAGAAAAACCACCAAAAGCCAAGCTAAACCAAAATATTTGACTAACAAACCAAAGCGTATTAAATTGTGGCATATATTCAAAAAATTAAGCAAACATAAGCATTAAAGCTATAACTAAACCGAACAATCCCATTGCCTCAACCAAACCAGCACCAATAAACATATATTTTGACATTTGTGTCTCAGCAGAAGGATTACGAGAAACACCTTCTAGCATAGATTTTACAATCATACTTATACCCAAAGCCGAACCTAAAAAAGATAACGCCATAAGGCCAATCGCAATATATTTTAATTCCGACATATCAAAAAAAATAATTTTATAAAAACATCAAATTATAACAAAAAATTAATTGCAAACAAAAAATATTTTTATTAAGATCAATATAATATTGCTTGATCACCTGAACTTCCTTTTACTTTTTTTGATACAGCACAATCGCCTTCATTGTTTTTTATTTTTGATGGTTCGCTAGACTTAAGATCCATAAAATAAGCAACACTCTTTTGTATTTCTAAAAAACTTCTATCTTTACGTTCACAGTTTGCTGTCATATTTTTAAGTGTTGTGATATTAGAATTATATAATTCATCTAAAAGATTAGCCCTTTCTTTATCATTCAATTGCAATAATGATTCAGCTGTTTTGCCATCCTTGTTTTTTATTTGTGTATCAATTTCCTTATTTTTTAATAATTCCATTATATTAATATTTTTATGTAATGCGGCATAATGTAATACCGTATTTCCATATGCATCTTGTATATTTAAAAATTCTTTATCTACATTATCTATAATATATTTAAAAAAATTTAACTGATCTTTTTTTGTATCCAAGGCTGGTAATCTATTTTTAAGTGCCATCAGATGTAAAATTGTTTTTCCTTCATTATCACAAACTTTAAAATCTGAACCGCAAGCTGTTAATATGCCTAATTCATCGCTATGTCTACCATTTGCTGTTTCGTACATTAATATGCTGCTATCAAATTCTTTATATTTTAACTTATTTAACGCACCTATTTTATTTAACCATTCAAAAAAACCTTTCATATTATTTGTTATTTTAATATCCCATTCTAATGGAGAAAGAAAAATATTATCACCTTTAGGTAATGAAAAATGATTAACAGGAAAAGATGAGTCCATATCCATATATTGAGAAGAATTTGGTAATGCATTGAATGATTTTTTTAATGCTTCTTTTTCTGTATTATATATTTTTTCAAATTTCGCATCATATGCTGCTGGATTTTCTTTTCTAGATTCATCTAATATGCGATAGCCATTAAGTAAATATATTAGGCATTTAAAATATCGATCTTGACCTATTCTAATATCAGCGACTCCATTAAACATTTTTTAGTAAATTAAATTATACTAGACAATAAACTTTTTTACTTTATTTTCAAACAAATAAAATTATTTTTTATGAACAAAACGGATGTAGTGATTATTGGTGGCGGACCAACGGGTTTATTTGCAGCATTTCAAGCTGGAATGCTAGGAATTAAAACCCATATAGTTGATATTTTAGATGTTGCAGGTGGGCAATGTATATCACTTTATCCAGAAAAACCAATTTATGATATTCCTGCGTTTGCAAAAATTACAGGCAGTGATTTAATTGCAAATTTAATGGAACAAATTAAGCCATTCAAGCCAACATTTCATTTGGGGCAACAAGTTGTTAGTTTAAAAAAAAGCGATGAAGGATTTATTCTTGGAACATCACAAGAAACGACTATTCATTGCAAAGCAGTTGTAATTGCGGCTGGATCTGGGGCATTTATGCATAAAAAACCACCGTTAGAAAATATAGAAATATACGAAGGAAAATCAGTGTTATATACTGTGCAAAACCCTAAAATATTTGCCAACAAAACAGTTGCAATTGCAGGTGGTGGAGATTCTGCTGCCGATTGGGCTATTTTGCTTAGCGATATTGCCAAAAAAATCTATCTTATTCATAGACGCGATAATTTGCGTTGCTTACCAGAAAGTGCTAATAAAATTGAACAACTTGTGAAACTTGGCAAAATAGAAAAATTAATTCCATATCAACTTGGAAGCATAGAAGGTAAAAATAGCCAAATTGAAAAGCTTAATTTATACGACCTAGATAATAATCAAAAATCAATAGAAATTGATTATTTATTGCCATTTTTTGGGCTAAGCACAGAACTTGGTCCAATTGCCGATTGGGGTCTTGAAATAGATAAAAAAACCATAAAAGTTGAGCAAGCAACAATGAAAACATCAATTGAAGGAATTTATGCAATTGGCGATGTTGCAACATATCAGCACAAATTAAAGCTTATTTTAACAGGATTTTCTGAAGGTGCATCAGCAATGCACGATATTTATAATATTATATTTCCAGATAAACCATTGCATTTTGAGTATTCAACAAGCAAAGGTGTTTAATTTGTTATTTATAATTCTATTTTTGTATTTTTGATAATCGCTATAATATGTGTATTCGTTTTAATATCTTCTGTGAACACAATCTTTTGTGCAATATAATTACAAAATGGCTCAATATGAACCTTGCTTAATTCTTTATCAGCAATAATATTCTTTATATTCTGTATAGATAGTATTTTTACTCTTCTATATAAAGCGAATAAAATAATAAAATATAAATTTTGTTCATTATAAATTGATTTTTCATTATTATTATGATCAAATGATTTTGATATTGATTCTTTATAGTCTTGTGATAATTCGAAAAGCTTAGAATTTTCAATTGTATCTAATATAGAAAACCCATATTTTTTTAAATCTATATTTGTATCAAAATTTTTTATAGCATCATTTAAATTTTTTTGTATTATTTCTTGAATTTTTCTATATAATACATCCCGATCCAAACCTAATATATTACACATATTTTCATATTTTTGTAATTCGGCTATCTTTTTATCAAGTGATTTCTTGTCTTTATCATATTCTTTTCTATATTCATCGTGTTCTGCAATCATTGTATAATTTTCTATATTTATTATATTTTTTAAAAATACTCCATAATTATCCTTAGAAATATCGCACTCTAACATTCCTCTAATTTGTGTTAAAATATTATCTATAAAGACCTTATCGTTAATATGATTTATTCTTTGTTTCCTAACTACATCGTCTATAAAAAGCTCATTATCTATATTTTTTTGTTCATTTTTATGTTTTACTGATATTTTATGTTGCAAAGTAACAAACATTGGCCAAGCAAAAGTCCAACCAGCCGAAAATAAAGCTGGAATTAATAAAAAATTTGTAATGCTACTACCAAACATTCTCTCTATAAGCCATTTTATTGAACCAACAATAGATCCAATAAATCCATAATCAATATTTTTATACCATAAAAGTATTTCTAGATTCTTTAATTTTTCAGCACCAAAAAATAGCAATACAAACAAATCGTAATTCCAAAAAATAAAAGATATTATAAACCATCTACGAAATGGATCGCCTATAAAATTTGTGATAAATAGCCAAATATTATCGTTTTTATTTTTCATTTTAGCAGTCAATATTAAATTCGCCAATATCAATTTTTGCATCAAAAGCGTTTATAACCGAAAGCAAATCAAGCTCAATTTGTTTTGGCAAATTTGGCAACGATAATTGTTTAATTTCTGCACGAATCGACAACTGTTTTTCGGCTTTATATTTACGAACTTTTTCGATAATATCAAGCATATAATCACCAAGTTCTGTTGTTTCTGTTTGAATATTAATTGTTTTTGCAAAATTGCCAATTTTATGAATTGAATTTTGTTCGTCAAATAATTCTGACCAAATTTCTTCGGTTGAAAAAGGAATAATTGGAGAAAATAATTTTAAAATTTCACTCAAAATAACAAGCGTTGTTGTAGCTGCTGATTTTTGCAATTTTTCGATATTTTCGTTTTTAAATTTATCATATTTATAGGCATAACCTTGCTCGCCATAAATTCTACCTTTGATAATTTCAAGGTAATTATCGCAAAAAATGTTCCAAAAAAACTTTTCTGTCACCTCTCTGGCTCCACAATAGTTATATTCTTCAAACATTTTTGTAGCCTGCAAAATTGTTTCGTTTAGCTTTGCAATCGCCCATTTATCGGTTGTTTCTGTAATTGCTGTTAAATCGATTTTTTGCTTGTGAGATGCGATAAATTTAGCAACATTTTTAAGTTTATTAATTAATTTTTTACCGTCTACAAACTTTGTTTCGTTATAATGAGTATCAACCCCCAAATGGCTACACGATGCCCAATACCTAACCACATCTGCCCCTTTTTCTTCAATTAATGGCATTGGAGTTACGATATTACCCTTTGATTTGCTCATTTTTGTTTTGTCGGCAGCTAAGCACCAGCCCGAAAGCATAACGGTTGTCCAAGGAATGGTATTTTCGTGCAAATATGATTTTACAATTGTATAAAATGCCCAAGTTCTAATAATTTCGTGAGCTTGCGGACGCAAATCAAATGGAAATAATTCTTTGTTATTTGTTGCAAGTTTTGGAGTCAAGCTTGATGTAAACCAAGTATCAAAAACTTTATCAGAATCAGGAATTGGAACCCCAGAAAAACGATCGCGAGATATACACCAATCTTGATTTAACCCTTTGATCCAATCGGTTAAACGATTTTTTAAATGTGCTGGTTTAAATTCAATTTTATCAACTATTACCAATAAATCTGTTTTAAATTGCTCGGCATTTACTTTACCGTTTCCGCCTAATCCAAAATCTATATAATATTGTTCTGTTTGAACAATTTCAATTGGCATTCCAGATCTTTCGGCACATTTAACCGTGTGTTTTATTGGTTTTATTTCTGGATTATCAAGCAAAGAAATTACTAACTTATGAGCCTCATTAATTTTAATTTTTTCTGTTTCTAAGCCATAAATCGCCTTATTAATAAATCCATCCTCTTGAATAATTGGCTTTGATTTTAGCTTATATTTTCTAATCCATTCAACATCTTGCCAGTCGCCATAGCTACAACACATTACCAAGCCTGTTCCTTTATCCATTTTAACTGATTCATCGGCAATTAATGGCACTTCGTTATTTAAAAACGGCATTTTAACCATTTGCCCTGCCTTAAAACGAGCATCATCTGGGTGATATAAAACCATAACACAAGCCGGAATAAGCTCTGGTCTGGTTGTCATAATTTTGTGTTCTACGCCGTCAATTTTGCATTTAAAAATAACCTCTTCGCTATCCTTTTCTTTGTCTTCTAAATCTGCTTGAGCAAGGGCAGTTCTATCAACTGTGCACCAATAAACTGGATTTGAAGCCTTATAAATCAGGCCTTTTTGGATTAAATCGTTAAATGAATCGTGTGCAACGGCAATTGATTCATCCGATATTGTTTGATATTTTTGCGACCAATCAAACGACAAACCTAATGCCTTAAATAATTTTTCAAACTCTGTTTCAGCCTCAAAAACAACCTTTTTGCATTCGGCAATAAATTCAGCTTTTGGCATATCTTTTCCTCGTCTGCCAATAATTTTTTCAGTCAATTTTTCAGTTGGCAACCCATTATCATCAAAGCCAATCGGATAAAATACATTATCTCCCATCATTCGTTTAAATCGGGCGATAAAATCTGCCTGCGTATACGAAAAAACATGCCCCATATGTAGAGACCCAGAAACAGTTGGTGGTGGTGTGTCTATTGCAAATTTTTGCGACTGACTATTTATATCCCATTTATATAAATCAGATTCATACCATTTTTGTTCAATTTTTTTATCTAATGACATATTTTTATTTTTTTATTGTTGTTTAATGCTGATGTTATATAAACAGAAAATAATATAGTCAAGTTAAGAATAATGATATAGTTTATTACCTTATAAATAATGGTATATATTAATTTTTTATTCCCACAAAGATAATATAAAATTATTATTTTCTTTTTTTGTATTATTTATTAAATTTTCAGCATCTAAAATAATTCGTTTATTTTTGACAACAAAATCTATAATTTTTTGCTGTTCTGTTATTGTTGGTAACGGAAAAATAAATTTTTCTGCAAATCTAGAGGGGCGAATTTCTTTAATTGTAGAACCAGATGCCATAGCATTTATTTCATCTCTTTTTGACTGCAATATAAAACATAGATATTGCGGTAAAATTTTATTTTTATCAACAATAATACCGCTTAATCCCTGTTTTGTTGCAGTTGAAACTTTTGCAATACCAACATTTCCAATTGTCGCACCAAGTGATATAATAATAGAATCTATTGGCCATAATTTTGAGGAACATTTTTTTAAACCAAGATCTGTTAATTTTTCTTTTGTTTCATATATTTCATCTTTAATATCTTTGACTACACACCAATTAATATTGCCACCAAAATATGTTTCACTATCCTTATGTTTTCTGGATGGGGTTCCGCCATCTTTGATATCTAAAATAACATCTTTTAAAGCAACCATATCCCATTTGCTACTATTTTTTTGTATAGCCCTATAGACAGATCCAATTAAATTATAATTATTTTTCTTAATCCTTTCAATCAAAACAGGCTCAAAACCAAGTGCAAGCAAATTTTCTCTAAGTTCTGGTTTTTTATCAACCTTCATTAGTTCGCTTTTTTCTATCTTTCTTAAATCGCTTTCACCGTTAATTTTTTTTCTCTTGTTATCTAATGTAAAACCTATGTTTTTTGTATCAAAATACCAATATTCTTTTTGATTATTGGGTAAATGTGCATTAATAAAATATAAAACATCTGTTTTTACTCCAGTATAAGGTAAAAATGCACCCTGTGGTAATGATATTACAGCTTGTAATTTGCTATGTTTTAACAAAAATTCACGCACCTTTTCAGATTCATTTTGAAATAAAAAACCTTCAGGCACAACCAAAGCCATTCTGCCACCAACCTTTAAACTTTTAAAACAATGCAAAACACAAACCGAATCACCATTGTTTTTTGCCAAACTATTTTCATATAAATTTGAATGAGTTGTTGGCAACGAAAAAGGCATATTTGTTATAACAATATCATATAAACCTTCAACTGGTTTTGCCAAACTATCAGTTTTTTCTATGCCACTATGACCATCACCTTGCAAAATCATATTCATTTTTGCAATTCGTGCATTTAGAGTTATTTCTCTGCCATAAATTGTTTTTTCTTTTAACAATTCTTCGTCTTCTGGCGTTTTAATAATTGTGTTATCTTTGATATATTTAAAACTTTCGGTTAAAAATCCGCCTGTTCCACAAAAAGGATCATAAACTGTTTCTTTAAATTTTGGATCAACTAAATTGACAATAAATTTTACAATATGTCTAGGAGTAAAATATTCGCCTAAATCATTTTCGGTTGAAGTTGTTTGCTCCAAAAAATGTTCAAAAGCCTCACCTTTTACATCAAAATCTATGTTTGTTAAGGCAATTGGATCCAATTTATCTATAACGGTTCTTAAATTTATTGGATTTGCAATTTGCAATGGCAAAAAAACTTCACCGCCATATTCTTTTTGCACCTCATCAATTACAATTTTATTTATATATCCAAGTAAATCTTCGTTAGATTGTTTTTTTATATTATTCCACCAAGGTTTTCTACCATTTTCACTAATTAATTTTAAAAACAAAATATTTGCAAATTCACTAAATCTTTCCATTCCAGCTCGCAAACCTTCACTTCGTAAAACATCATTTAGATTTTTAAAAACGCTAATTAGCTTATCTCTGCCAATCAAAATTTCTTCTGGAATTGTGCAAACATCATTGCTATTTTTTTCTATAAAAGTTAATATTTCATGTTCTGTTAAAAGTTTTGTAACTTCGTTTCTATTCAAAATTAATTCTTTGCCATTTGGCACAAACTTTGTTATACAATAAGTATTATTTATTGCAAAAACAACTTTGCACCCCAATAAATTAGCGTATTCGGTTGCTTGATCTAGTGCTTTATCTAAATTTTCACCACCTTTTTTAGCTTCAATAATTGCAATTGGCGTTTTTGTGCCAGTTTGGTATAAAATATAATCAGGTCTTTTGCCATTTAATTTTGCCTTTTGTTCCTCAAATGGTGGAGCCTGAAAAAATACATTTTTATTAGGATTATTGTCAACAATCCAGCCTTTGTTCACTAAAATATTATTAATAATCCATTCTGTTTGTTGCTCTACCAAATTATTCATATCTAAAAACTATAAAGTTTGAGCCTTTGCAATCGCCTCATCAATTGTGCCAACCATATAAAATGCTTGTTCTGGCAAGTCGTCATGTTTGCCATCGCAAATTTCGGCAAAACCATGAATTGTTTGCTCTAATGTCACAACTTTTCCTTTCATTCCAGTAAAAACCTCGGCTACCGTAAAAGGCTGTGATAAAAATCTCTGAATTTTACGCGCACGATACACAATCAACTTTTGTTCTTCCGAAAGCTCGTCCATACCCAAAATTGCTATAATATCTTTTAACGATTTATAGCTTTGCAAAATTTCTTGAACTCTTCTAGCAGTTTTATAATGCTCTTCACTTACAATTCCGGGTGCCAATGCAATCGATGTTGAATCTAGTGGATCAATTGCTGGATAAATTCCCATTTCTGATATTGCACGCGACAAAACCGTTGTTGCATCTAAATGTGCAAATGTAGCCGCTGGTGCTGGATCCGTCAAGTCATCAGCTGGAACATAAATCGCTTGAACAGATGTTATTGATCCATCTTTTGTTGAGGTAATTCTTTCTTGCAACTCTCCCATATCTGTGCCAAGTGTTGGTTGATATCCAACCGCCGATGGCATTCTGCCTAGCAATGCAGAAACCTCGGAACCTGCCTGTGTAAATCTAAACATGTTATCTACAAAAAATAGCACATCTTGATTCATTTTGTCTCTAAAATATTCAGCAACTGTTAATCCTGTCAAAGCAACTCTGGCTCTCGCACCCGGAGATTCATTCATTTGTCCATAAATAAGAGCCACTTTTGATTTTTCTTTTTCTGTTTCGTTTATAACGCCAGAATCAATCATTTCATGATACAAATCATTACCCTCTCTTGTTCTTTCGCCAACTCCTGCAAACACAGAATATCCGCCATGAACCTTTGCAATATTGTTGATAAGCTCTTGAATTAAAACAGTTTTTCCAACTCCTGCACCTCCAAAAAGACCAATTTTACCGCCCTTAATATATGGGCACAACAAATCTATAACTTTTATTCCTGTTAGCAAAATTTCAACCTGCGAAGCTTGATCAGCAAGAGATGGTGCCGCCCTGTGAATTGACCATTTTTCATCAGATTTTATATCGCCACATTCATCAATCGGCTCGCCAATTACATTCATAATTCTACCTAAAACACCAACGCCTACGGGAACACAAATTTGCTCACCTAAATCGGTAACTTTTTGCCCACGAACAAGTCCATCAGTAGAATCCATTGCGATTGTTCTAACCATATTTCCGCCGATATGTTGCACAACTTCTAATATAATTTTTCTATCACCACAAAAACACTCTAATGCGTTTTTTAAATTTGGTAATTTTTCAAATTCAACATCTACAACCGCTGAAACAATTTTTATGATAGTGCCAATATTTAGAGACATTTTAACAATAAATAACATTTTGAGATAAATATTTTTGTTATATAATTAAAATGCAATAGATAAATCAATTTTTTGCATAATTTCAATTGTTGATTGCAGAGATTTTATTATTTTTTGTATATTAGATAAATCATCAAAAATATTTAAACCTTTGCGGCTTTTTAAATATTTATCTAAAACTTGATAACCGCCAATTTTAAATTCAAAAACTTCTGGCGAAACATTTGAAAAATAGCAACTTGCATTAAAATATAATCTTTTGGTTGCTTTATCATAGCTAACTTTTTCCATTATATAATTTTTCTCACCACGAATTTCATCCCATTCTGCCTCGCCAAATTTTGTATTTGGTATCGTTTTTAACAAATGTAAATCAATTAATTCTTGACCCAAATTGCCCAGTTTTTCAAAGGTTTCAATATCAACACCAAATGGTATTCTTGCAAAATCTATTTTTAAAAATTCTAAATATTTTGTGCGGTAATTTTGCGAATGTAATATTGCATAAATATAACCTAAAATCTGCTCTGGGCTAGGTCTATAACCCACCCCTTGAGGGAGGGTCGTATTTTGTTTTACAAAATCGGGGAGGGGTTTTGTGGTATCAACATTATTTAACCCCCCACCAGATTTATTACATAAATCTGACTCCCCCTCAAGGGTGGAGTTAAAAAGATTATTTATTTTATTTAAAAACTCTGGTTTAAAATTTGGTGTTTTTTGCCCAAAATCATCATATAAATATAGCGGCGCAATATAATTTATTTCATTTCCGCGATTTGATATAAAACAAGCCTCCATCAAAATATTATTTACAAAACAATGTTCAAAGCTACCAACAGTTCTTCTGCAAAAAACTAAACCCATATTTTCTCTATCCAAAAAATGTCTCATAACATCTTTTCTGCTCCTCTCAATCAAGCCTTTTGTTTCTAAACAATAATAAACAAACCTTTCATCAAAAGTTCTATAATTTATTTTTTTTATTTTATCATTTTGTGCTTCCACATTAAAATTTGTGCGTATTTTATTAATTAATTCATTTTTGCTAAATGCAATAACTTTGTCGTCTTTTCCTGTTACAATTCCTACATTTTTAACATTAAAAATATCCTCCAAACTAACAAATTTATCATATTCTTTTCTCAAATCTTCGTCTTGTTTTTTAAACAAATAAAACGGAGCAACAGGATTTACCTCTTGCCAACCCATATCCACTTTTTCACAATCATCGATATTGCTGTTTAAAAGTTGCATATTTTTTTGCTTTCTTTTGCCATAAATATCAAGGGTGTATATTTTGCATTTATTATTCTCCCCACCGCCGCTGGCAACCTCCCCGCCTGCGGAGAGGTTTCGTTGTATCGCAAAAACCTCTCCGTTTACGGGGAGGTTGCCGGAAGGCGGTGGGGAATTTTCTGTTTTAACAAAAATAGAAATACAAACCCCCTGCATAATATCAAAAATATTTTCGTCTTTGCCGCCTTCCAAATCTGTTTCTTTTTTGCGAGTATTGCCGTGCAAATCAACAAAATACATCTTGTCAAAAGTTTGCATCAAATGATACCTCATCGCCCTAAAAGTCGGGTTATCTAAAAATCCGTGCGGAGTAATTACCCCCACAACCCCGCCGTGAGGGTGTTTTGCAATTTTATCCTCGGCAAAACGGATAAATTTTACATAATCGTCGTTGACCCATTTTGAATTTTGTTCTTTCATTTTTATCCCATCAATTGCAAAATAATCTTGCATTAAATTGGTAATATAATCGCTGTGATTCATTGAGGTTCCGTTGTATGGTGGGTTGCCAACTATCACATCAAAATCAATGTTGTTATAAATTTTATTTTCTAAAGTGTTGCCGCGCTCAACATTAAATCCCTTATTTTTGCAAATATTAACCAATTCTTTATCAATTTCTATAGCAAAAACATTAATATTGTCATATTTTTTCAATTCTTCTAAAAAAATTCCTTCTCCACAAGATGGCTCTAAAATGTTTAGCTTATTTTTATTGATTTTTCTAGCTTCATTGATAGTATTTTTGCAAATATATTCTACAATATATTGTGGGGTAAAATATTGACCGAGCAATTTTTTCTTGTTTTGCACTGCTTTTTTTGAATTAAAACAATGCCTTTGTTTTTATAATTTAATTACGGAATCAATTTTTTGCATAATTTCAATTGTTTTTGCCAAAACATTAACAATATTTGTTATGTGTTGTAAATTATCAAAAATATTTAAACCTTTGCGAGATTTTAAATATTTATCTAAAACTTGATATCCGCCAATTTTAAACTGCCAAACATCGCTTGAAACATTTGCAAAATAACAGCTTTTGTTAAAATAAAGTCTATCATTTTCGTGATAAATTTTTTCAACGATATAATTTTTCTCACCTCTTTCTTCATCCCATTCTGCTTCGCCAAATTTTGTATTTGGTATTGTTTTTAGCAAATGCAAATCAATTAATTTCTGCCCCAAATTGCCCAGTTTTTCAAAGGTTTCAATGTCAATATTAAATGGTATTCTTGCAAAATCTATTTTTAAAAATTCAAGATATTTTGTGCGGTAATTTTGCGAGTGCAAAACTGCATAGATATAGCTCAAAATTTGCTCTGCTTTTATATGGCCTGTCATTGTTGAAACAAGGGGTTTAAACCCCTTGTTATGAATAGTCGCAAGAAACTCTGGTTTAAAATTTGGTGTTTTTTGCCCAAAATCATCATATAAATAAAGCGGTGCAGTTACAGTTGTGCTCATACCAGCCAAAGCGTCATCGCAAATTTTATCTGTAATAAAAACACCTAAATTGTTGCCAGTTTTAATACGACGAATAAAATTTAAACCAATATTATCATGCATAAAATGTTGCATATTTTTTTTAGATGGTCGTGAATGAAATCCATTTGATATGCCTGTATAATATGTATATTTTGTATCAAAAGGTCTATAATTAATTAAAATATTTTTTCCTTTATTAAACAATAAATCTTTTTTAGCTAAATCAACAGACCAGCCATCAGAATCTTCTCCTAAATTATATTTGTCTCTTGCCTCTTCATTGCTTATTTCTGTAAAATTTTTAATTCTTTTTGATAAAATTTCTTCATTATCCGATATCGTAAAATCATCTCTTGCCGTAACAACGCTTGATCCGTATTGAATAAATATTTCGTTTAATCCTATATATTTATTGTATTCCAAATCTTCGTCTTGTTTTTTAAACAAATAAAACGGAGCAACTGGATTTACCTCTTGCCAACCAAGATTCACTTTTTCATAATCGTCGATATTGCTGTTTAAAAGTTGTTCGTTTTTTTGCTTTCTTTTGCCATAAATATCAAGGGTGTATATTTTGCATTTAGACCCCCCACCGCCTTCTGCAAAGGCAACCTCCCCCGCAAGTGGAGAGGTTTGAGTCTTAACAAAAATGCTAATACAAACCCCTTGCATAATATCAAAAATATTTTCGTCTTTTCCGCCTTCCAAATCAACCTCTTTTTTGCGAGTATTTCCGTGCAAATCAACAAAATACATCTTGTCAAAAGTTTGCATCAAATGATACCTCATCGCCCTAAAAGTCGGATTATCTAAAAATCCGTGCGGAGTAATTACTCCCACAACCCCGCCGTGTGGGTGTTTTGCAATTTTATCCTCGGCAAAACGGATAAATTTTACATAATCATCATTTACAGCTCTTTTTTGTTTTTCTATCATTTTAACACCATCAATTGCAAAATAATCTTGCATTAAATTGGTAATATAATCGCTGTGATTCATTGAGGTTCCGTTGTATGGTGGGTTGCCCATAACCACAAAAACATTTTTGCTATCCTTTATTTTTTGAGCCTTTGCACCCTCTTTTGCAACCTCTTCTATAAACGAAAAAAATGGCAAAGTCACTTGATTACCTCGTTTTTGCTTATATTCCCAATCTAAATTTTCTAGCGTATTTGTCAAAAAAACAGGTATTCTATAAAAATATTCGTCTCGTTTTTTGTCTTGTGCCAAGCCTTTTTGAATTGGCTTTTTAAAATTAAAACCCTCTTGTTTTAAATATTGACTAAGCTTTAAATGTGCAATCGCATATGGCGCAATCATCAACTCAAAACCGTAGACTTTTTGCAATAAATGATTTATAATCGTGCCTTCTTTACTATTTTCGCCCAGTTTTTTATCTGGAATTCGCCCCAAAACTTGTTTGTATAATTCAAGCAAAAAAGTCCCAGTTCCGCAAGCAAAATCAAGCACTTCAATGCCAATTGTGCCTAGCCCGTCTTCCATTGCAAATTCATTTTTTAACACATCGTCAAGTGTGCGAACAATAAAAGTTACAACCTCGGGCGGTGTGTAATAAACCCCTCTATCAACCTTGGCGTTTTTATCGTATTCTGCAAGAAAATCCTCATAAAAATAGATATAAGGATCTTTTTCGCCGTTGTTTTTAAAGCTCAAATTTACCCCAATTGCCGCACTATCAATATTGTTGACAATATGCAATAACCGCTCAATAAATGGAGCAATATCCTTGTATTTTTCTTGTTTTACTTGACCTACAAACGATAGCAAATCTTTGACTAATGCAAACGATGACGGAAAAAACTCGTCTATATTATAAACCGTAAGCAACATGCCAGATATATTTTCTAGCTTTGCAATAAACAAACTATAAACAAGGGTTTGAGTAAAACTGTCGCTAAATTCTTCAACCGACAAATCTTTAATCAAATTGCCTCTAAAAGTCTGATAAATAGACCATAATTGCCCAGATTTTTCTATAATTTGATTTTTCAACTCCTCTTCAATTCCATCTTTTATATAAACTGCAGGCCGTGCCAAAGCTACTGCTAACGAATCAATTTTGCCAATTTTTTGTGGTTTTTGTGCCAAAAAATTAGTAATAATTTTAGCAACTTTTTCGCAGTTTTCATTGTTCAAAATAAAATCATTGCCACACAACTTTTCATCAGCAATAACCTCATCTTTATAAATCCAAATCCAACGCAGATAATCCGTCAAAATTAGATTATCCGTTAGCGTTTTATATTTTTCAATTTGCTTTGATTTTAAAACCTCATCTAAATTTTCGCCAATTTTTTTATTTTCTAAAAAGCCAATATCAGTTCCGTTTAAAACAAATTTAAAATCAGGTGCCCCCTTGCCATTTTTATCTCGCTTTGGCTCGTGAGTAACCTTTGTTTTTTCTGCAAATTTCTCCAATAAATTTTGCAAATAAGTTCTGCCCGAGTGTTCAAGCTCATCTTTTACTTTGGCAATTTCTTTGATATAAATATCAAATTGTGTTAAAATATTCAAAATAAAATTGCTGTTAATAAATAATTTATAAACAAAATTGCGGCACCAGATGTTGTAACGGCACTAATTGTTGCTTTGCCAATTCCAAGTGCATCTCGCTCGGAATGATATCCAAAATAGCATGATAAAACCGACATAACTAATCCAAAAAACACAGATTTAAACAACCCAGAACAAACATCCCAAACCGTAAGCAAACTAAATGCACTATTTATATAATGAATTGCCGAAAAATCCAAAACATAAACGCAAATTATAAACCCCCCAAAAAGCCCAATAACATCTGTAATAAACGCCAAAATTGGCATAACCAAAATTGATGCCAAAATATTAGGAACAATCAAAAATTTAAAAGGATTAACCAAAAGCGTCCGCATAGCACTAATTTGATTATTCACAACCATTCCAGATAGCTCAGAAGCCATTGATGCACCAATCGATCCACACATTGTAAAACCCGCCACAACAGGCCCAAGTTCACGAGCAAAAGATATTGCAATAATAATGGGAATAGAATCTTGTGCGTTCATTCGAGAAAATCCGTTATAACTTTGCAAAGCAATTACTGCACCAACAAAAAAACCTGCTAACCCCACAATTGGCAAACCCCTAATTAGAGAATACAAAAAAACATTTGTTGTATTTTTTAAATAAAAAGGTCTACTAAAAACACTAGAAATTGCACTATATACGAACAAGCATAGTTTGCCAAAAGATTCAAGAATTTCAACGGTAATGTTGCCAATAATAGAAAGATAAAAAACCAGATGTTCTTTACAAAAATTTATTATTTTGTTCATAAAATTTTATTTTTTACCTGAAACAATATATTGATTTGCAATGCTAAACAAATTATTTACAGACCAATAAATCATCAGTCCTGCTGGAAAAGATGCAAACAAAAATGTAAAAAATATAGGCATATATTTCATAACTTTTGTATATTCATTTTGAGGGCCACTATAGCTCATAATTTGCTGCAACCACATTGTAAATCCAACAATAATTGGCAATACACCAACTTGCAAAAATCCAGGAACACCAAATGGCAACAAGCCAAATAAGTTAAATATTGTTGTTGGGTCTGGTGCAGATAGGTCGTGAATCCACCAAATAAATGGACTTTGTCTAATTTCAATCGAAATATAAAGAACCTTATATAATGCAAAAAATATTGGAATTTGTATCAAAATTGGTATAAAAGTAGCAAATGGATTAACTTTTTCTTTTTTATATAATTCAATCATTGCCTTATTCATAGCCATTTTATCATCACCAAATTGCGTTTTTAGTGCATCAACTTTTGGCTGTATTGACTTCATTTTTCCCATCATTCTGTATGATTTATTACCAAGCGGCAATAATGCAATTCTTATAACAAGAGTTAAAAATATAATTGCCAAACCATAATTATCTACAAATTTATGAATAAATCTAAGCATCAATAAAATTGGTTTTGTTAAAAAATAAAACATTCCAAAATCTATAGATTTATCAAATAATTTAATAGAATATTTTGCGGAATAATCATCCAATGAAGATATATCTTTTGCTCCTAAGTAGACAAAACTTGTTGTTTCAATTGATTTTTTTCCACTTTCAACAATCATAGAATTTTCTAAAACATCAGATTGAATATATTTACGATTGCCATTTGTATATGCCCTAAACGATACTTTTTCAACTAAATTGCAATCAAATAAAATCGCCGAAAGCCAATATTTATCGCTAAATCCAGCCCAATTATGCTGTCCTTCTATGCAATGTTTTTCATCTTCTATATAATCCAATCCTCCACTTTTTTTAATCTTAGAATAATCAACTTCTTTCATAGAATTTTCATGAACAATAACTGGTCCTTCATATGAACTTGTATCTTTACTTGGATCTGTTACATCGCGTTTTATTTTTGTATAAGGCATTAAATGCAAATCTTTTTTGCTGTTATTTATGGCATATTTTTTAACAGTAAGCATATATTTGTCGTCAAATATTAAGCTAATAAAAAATTCAATTCCATCTTTATTCTTCCATGATAAAACTTTACCATCAACATCGCTTACCAATCCGCCATTATCTTTCCAAATAGTTTTTATCGTAGGTAAATCAGCGTTTACATCGTCAGATATCCAGCCAAACGAAACATATCTTGCATATTTTGTATCGCTAGGTGAAAGCAAAAAAACTGATTTATCGCTATCTATTTTATAATTATATTTATTAAAAACCAAACTATCAATTGTAGCCCCAACTTTATTTATTCTTCCTGATACAAATTCGTTAGAAAAATCACTAATATTAATATTTGCTAGTAACGATTCTGATCGTGGAATAATTTTTATTTCTTCTGGAATTATAGCTTTTGCTAGTTCTATTTTTTTCTCCTCAGTTTTATTTTTTGCCGCAGGTTTATCAAAAAATATTTGCCAACCAATCATTATTAACGCACTCAAAACAACAACAAAAAACACTCTAGATGGTGGCGTTGCATCGTTATTGCTAAGCAATTGGGTCATAAAAATAAAAATAAATGGTGGGTCTGGATGGACTCGAACCATCGACCTCTTCCTTATCAGAGAAGCGCTCTAACCAGCTGAGCTACAAACCCATTTACAATAACAATTATCATTGATTTATAATTGTCAATATTTTTCTATTTATCTTCAATAAAAAAATATTTAAACTGTATAAAATGATTATTTTTTATAAAATATATGATAAGTATAATAAAATTAAGGATTTAAAAAAAATAATTATTTTGTTGTATTTTTAATATTCTATTTTACGGTAAATAAAGTTATTATAGCGATTGCTAAATAAGTTGTTAATTATTATATTTTATATGTGTAGCACGCCAATGACAGCAGTTAATAGTGCGCAAAACGCTGCACCAACCATTAAAGTCAGTCAACATCTAAATATAGAAGGGCGTATGACGGAATTCGGCTTAGCAATGCTTAAAGATAGGTATTTATTACCAAACGAAGAAGTTGATGATTTATTTAAGCGTGTTTGTTCTGCTTATTCAGATAATATTGGTCACCAACAAAGATTATATGAATATATATCCAAATTATGGTTTATGCCAGCAACACCAGTTCTTAGCAATGGTGGCTCTGAGCGTGGTTTGCCAATTTCTTGTTTTTTAAATGAGTGCTCAGATTCGTTAACTGGAATAAATAATTTATGGTCAGAAAATGTAGCTTTGGCAAGCTTAGGTGGGGGAATAGGAAGCTATTGGGGCTCTGTTCGTTCTATTGGTGAACCAGCAGGTAAATCTGGTCAAACATCAGGTATTATGCCTTTTATAAAAGTTATGGATTCTATGACTTTAGCTATTTCACAAGGCTCACTTCGTAGAGGTTCTGCGGCTACTTATTTGCCAATTGATCATCCAGAAATTGAAGAATTTATGGAAATGCGTAAACCGACAGGAGGCGATCCAAATCGTCGTGCATTAAATTTGCATCATGGAGTTTGTATAACAGATAAATTTATGCACGCTGTTGAAAATAACGGTGAATGGGATTTGATTAGCCCGTATAATAAAAAAGTTATAAATACCGTAAAAGCTAGGGATTTATGGGTTAAATTGTTGACTATGCGTATTGAGACGGGTGAACCATATATTTTGTTTATCGATAGAGTTAATGAATTGAAGCCCGACATTCAAAAAAAATTATGTCTTGAAATTAAAACATCAAATTTATGTACTGAAATCACTCTACCAACAGGAATTGATCATTTAGGTAACGATAGAACTGCGGTTTGCTGTTTATCATCGCTAAATTTAGAATATTATGATGAGTGGAAAACAAACGATAAAATAATTCCAGATATATTACGATTTTTAGATAATGTTTTGCAAGATTTTATCAATCGTGCACCAGATTCTATGGCAAAAGCAAAATATTCTGCTATGCGTGAGCGTAGTGTTGGGCTTGGTGTTATGGGTCTACATTCCTATTTTCAAAGCAAAATGGTTCCGTTTGAGTCTGTTGCCGCTAAGTCTTTGAATAAAGAAATTTTTAAGCATATCAAACAAGAATCAGATAAGGCTTCTGTTGAGATTGCAAAAGAAAAGGGTGCATGCCCAGATGCAATTGATGCGGGGATTGTGGAACGCTTTTCTAATAAAATTTCAATTGCTCCTACTGCTTCAATTTCTGTTATTTGTGGAGAATCTTCCCCCGGAATTGAGCCGTATAGTGGAAATGTTTATGTGCAAAAAACTTTAACAGGTTCGTTTGTGGTTAAAAATAAACATTTACAAATATTGTTGGCATCAAAAGGTCATGATACAGATAAAATGTGGGCAGATATTTCTAGCCATGAAGGTTCAGTGCAACATCTTGATATTCTTGATGAATATGAGAAGAAAGTATTTAAAACTGCACATGAATTAAATCAAATGTGGCTTATAGATTTGTCGGCAGATAGAACTCCTTTTGTTTGTCAGGCACAATCTTTTAATTTGTTTTTGAATGCTGATATAGATAAAGAAACGCTTCATAAATTGCATTATATGGGATGGAAAAAAGGCTTAAAAAGTTTTTATTATGCTCGTGCAAAATCTTTGGGTCGTGCTGATAAAGTATCTCATGAAGCTAAGGTTTCATTTGCTACTGTTTCGCAAAATGATGGAAATTATGAAGAATGTATCGCTTGTCAATAAATTAGTTAAATTATGCTTAAAAAAGGAGATCAAGCACCAAATTTTATTTTGAGAGATTCTGCTAATAATAATGTTTCTTTGTCAAGTTTTGTTGGCAAAAATGTTGTTGTTTATTTTTATCCAAAAGATAACACTCCGGGTTGCACTTTGGAGGCACAAGATTTTTCTGGCTTGATTGGTGAATTTGCAAAAAAAGAAACTGTTGTTATTGGAATATCCAAAGATACCCCAGATTGTCATAAAAATTTTATAGATATGTATGGTTTGAAGATTATTTTGCTTGCAGATATTGATGCAAAAACTTGCAACGACTATGGTATTATTGGCACAAAAAAAATGTTTGGTAAAGAATATCAAGGAATCAATAGAGCAACTTTTTTGATTGATAAAAATGGATTTATAGCTAATGTTTGGAATGATGTTAAAATTACAAACCATGCAAATGATGTTTTAAATTTTATCGATTCTTTATAAGATAATAAATTTAATTTAAAATTAAAATATTATAGTTTAATATACAAGCAAAGCAAATCCACGCGAGATATGGAATTAGTAAATAAAATGAATTTTTATTTAATCTATAAAACCATTTCATTAAAATGATTAATGTTGCAATCATCAAAAATAAATCAATCAAGGCAAATAAAACCTGATGTGTTCCAAAAAATAGAATTGACCAAATACAATTTAAAAATATATGAAATCCGTATAAAAAATAAATATTTTTTGATTTAAATTGATTTTTTTTATGAAATAAATAAAATGAAAACCCAATCAATGTATATAAAGTGAGCCATACTGGTGAAAAAATCCAATTTGGAGGGTTAAATGATGGTTTGTTTAAATAAATATACCAAGTTTTTATGCTAGAAATTGTAAAATAACTTCCGATAATCCCAGCTATATGAGGAATTAAAATGTTTAGTAAAAAGGTTATAGACGAGTTCATTTTTATATCAAAAAATCTTTATTCAAAGATAGGTTCTTTTTGCGTAATAGTCAATATTTTTATGTTTTTATAATAAAAATTATATTTAGATTGTCAATAAAATAAATAATCTTATTATTCATTAATGATTAAAAAATAAAATTATGGCAAAAATACCTGTATCGTTTAGTGGAATTAATTTACCGCCGCTAACTTCTTATGTTGCTAATAATGCATTAACTACTAACGATCCTTTATCTCAATATAAACGATTTGGCGGAGGTTTTGTTGCAAAAAATCCAAAAAAAAATCAACCTAACCAACACCATCAAGATGGAACAATAAAAAATCCAAACACTGGTTTTCCAAGTTTTCCTACTAAACAATTTACGGCAGAATCTGTTCATTCCGTTTCAACAAATCCTCAATTTCGTAAATTGTTGGCAAAAAATAAACAAGAACAACGCAAAAATCAAAGTTTATAAAAGTTAAGATAAACAATGTTGCTTTTTAAAAATAGTATTTGTAAAAATATACTAAATAATAAAAAAATAATATAATAAAAAAATAATATAATAAAAAAATTTTAAATCACTATTGAAAAAATTAATGAATTTAACTGAAAAAATCATGACCGACATAAAAAAAATTAGAAATTTTTCAATAATCGCACACATAGACCACGGTAAAAGCACACTTTCTGATAGAATTATCGAGTTTTGTGGTGGGCTTGAAAGTCGCGAAATGACGGCACAGGTTTTGGATTGTTAAAATAAATTTATTTTACAAATTCTTTATATCTTGGTGTGTTTTTCATATGGTTATGTCCATCTTGTTCTGCATGGCACGATATACATAAAACCTTTAAGTTATCGGGACTGTTATCATATTTTAAACCATTTATATGATGACAATCTATGTATTGGTTATATTCATTTGATGGTGGTTTATATTTGCATTTTTGGCAAGTGTATTTATGTTTATTTCTTACTTGATAAGAAATATTCTCCCAATCGCTCGTATATTGATTTATTGGTGCATTTATGGAGGTATAATTAGGTTTGTTAACAATTAAATTTCTTCCATATGCTTGCCAAAAATCTTGCAATACAAAATTTATTTTTGTTTGATGCCATTCTAATTGCTTAATACAAAAAGAACAAACTAATAATTTTTCTATTTTTGTTTCTCCTCTATAAATATAATTAACTTTAAAATTAGTATCCTTGTCTCCACCATACAAAACATATTTGTTTTTGGATCCTTTTTTACACATATCTTGATATGTGCGACAATTACATAAATGATATACTGGCGAACCTTCTTCTCTTGTCCAATCTCTTATGTAAATTAAAATACGAATTTCTTCTTTATAAGTAAGGGTTCCATCTGAATAAATTACTATATCTTCTATATTATCAATTTCAAGTCCGCCATTTTCTATTTGACTAATTTCTTCAAAAGTAACCTTGTTATGTGATATAGATTCTTGTGCTGCAACAACAACATTTTCTGCCCCCATTTTTTTTACCAGAGCTACAAAAGATGGCTCAATACTAAAATCTATTAATTTCATTGTATATTGTTGCTAATTTGATTTTTTTCTACAATAATTTCGTTTTTTATTTTTTTAATTGTATCATCAGAATTTGTCACAATTCTAAATTCAATTCTTTGCGAGGCATTTGTGTTGATTGTTTGGTCATCATTTAAAATGGGGCGAGACGAAGAAAAGCCTATTGCTGTTAATTTTTCGTATAAAAAATCTTCTTGTGATTGTAATTCTGGCATAGATAAAATAAATCTTAAAGTTTCCCTTGTTCTGTCTTGCGACAAATCCATATTGTTTATGTAGGCAATTTTTTTATCGTTTGTGCCAGCCCAGACATTGCTGGTATGACCTTCTATTCTAATTTCTTTGATTATTTTTTCATATTTTTTTTGCGAAACTATCGCAATATATTTTGGCACAAAAACTTTTAATTGTTCGGCAAAATGCTGATTAATTTTTGAAGAACCAATTGAAAAAATTGTTGATGTATCCTTGAATCTAATTGTTAAATCACTTAATATTTCGGCATTGAATTTTTTTAAATCATCATCAAGACCGCTTTTTAAATCTTTTTCTATTTCTTTTTTTGTTCCATCAAATTCGGTTATTAAAGAGGCTGTTTTTGACATATAAACCATAGAAATAAGCAAAAAAACCATCATAAGACCTGTCATCATATCTGCAAGTGGTATCCAATATGTTTGGCGATTTTGTTTCATATCTTTATTTGTTTATTTTTTGTGCAATATTTACAATATCTTGCAATTTTGTTGTTAAAGGCGTGTAGTCTTGAACAAATTTGCTAGAAAGTTTTATAAGTTGCGAACCTAGTGATTGCAATGAGTTGTTTAGTTCGGTTTCAAGGCTGGTGTTCAATTTTGCACTTGCCTCCATCAGACCCTTGTTTAACATTTCGCTACCTTGTTTCAGGTCGCCAATAATTTTGCTTATTTGCTCGTTGGCATTTGGCACTATATTTTCCATATTTTGTAATACCTTTTTCATCACTTCTTGCTGACTTTTCAATATTTCAATTTGGTCTGAAGATGTTTTGATTGTTGTCTCTAAACTCTCTGCAACATCTTTAAAATCTTTAAATTTATCAAGTTGCTCATCATATTTTTTTGCAATTTCTTCCAATGCTTCGTTTTGCTTTTCAATTGCATCTTGGTGTGTTTTGTTTGTTTTTTCTAGCAATTCGTATTGTTTTTGATTGTTTGCCGCAATGGTTGTCAAATTATCGCTAGACTGTGTTTCTTGTTCTATAAGTTTTTCCAGACTTATGCGATATTGTTCTTGCCATGTTACCAAATCTTTTACGGCATGATTTAGCTCTTTAAAATTATCCCCAAATTGTTCTGTAATTTTTGTGTTAAAATCCGACATTGCCTGTCTTAAACCTTCAATAAATGCCTTTTGGTTATTTTCTACCATATGTGCAGAAAATTGTTCAAAACCTCTGTTTAATTTGCTCAAATTATCAGATGTATCTTGTCTCATCATTTTTATTTGTGTAAGCAATGTTCCTTCTTCGTTGCCAACCAATCCTGTTTTTAGCGATGTTATTGCTTCGCTAACATTTTGTAAAGTTTGATCGTTTTTATCAATTATTTGTATTAATTTTGGTATAAAATTATCTTGCGTGATATTATTATTGGCATTTTTTAAATCCGTTTCTTTTTGTTTAAATTTTAGCAATATAGACAGTCCTATTCCAAGACCAGAAACCAAAAATGATCCTTTTAAAACCTCCAAAATACCATTAACACCAGTTTGCATATCTGCTGGGTTAAAACAAAAAACCCCTATAAAAATTCCAGCAAAGCAACCAACAATACCAAGTGTTGTCAAAATTTCTGCACCATAGCTTTGTGCAAAATCATCAAAATTGTTCCTAAATTCTATATATTTTTTTATAATATAAAATGCAATTATAAATTCGGCAGTAAGATGAATTTCAAATAAAAGTGGCGTTATAT
>CAMCQG010000013.1 GCA_945876965.1 Rickettsia typhi | reverse complement strand
TAATAATAAAAAATGTATTTTAGATGAGCCTGTTAAAAAAACTCCATCAAAAAAAGCTTATATAAAACAAAGTCTTCCTGTAAAAAAAATGCAACCAAAAACTATAATTGTGCAAAATAAGCAACGCCCTATTATTGTTAAAGGAAATGGCAATAAACAAATTCAATTAGTTAATGTGTATCATTATTTTTATCCATGTAGTGCAAATCCGGCAATGAAAGATTGCGTGCCTGATAAAGATATAAAAATTGATAATAAAACAGACAGAATGGTCATAGAGGATGAAAAAGGTTTACATCCGGTAGATATGATTGATAGAAAATCAAAAATTATTTCCGAACCAAATACACTTAACAGGGATCTAAAGTTAAAAAATAATTTAACAGAGAATCACAGCAAAATAACTCCAATTTTTGATGGAAAAAATTATCCACCACAGTCTATTCCAACCCATGATGAGCCAGTTAGAATTAATGGCCAATATGACACCAAAAATATTACTGTGATAAAATGATATCTTTTTTTAATTTTGCTATTGCCGCGGCTGGATTGAGTCCTTTTGGGCAAGTTTTTGTACAATTCATAATTGTATGACAACGATATAAAGAAAAAGTATCATTGATTGCAGATAAACGCTCCGCCCTAGATTCATCACGAGAATCTGATACCCATCTATTAACCTGCAAAAGAACGGCTGGACCTAGATATTTTTCTGGATTCCACCAATAACTTGGACAAGATGTTGAGCAACAAGCACATAAAATGCATTCATATGAACCATCTATTTTTTCACGATTTTTTTCTGATTGTAAATTTTCTTTTTGCCCCCCAAACGAAGTAACAAGCCAAGGTTTTATTGACGCATATTGTTTATAAAAATTAGTTAAATCTGGCACTAAATCTTTTATTACGGGCTGATGAGGTAATGGATAAATTTTTATTTCACCTTTAATATCATCCATATTTTTTGTGCATGCAAGAGTGTTTGTTCCATCAATATTCATAGCGCATGATCCGCATACACCTTCACGACACGATCTACGAAATGAAAGAGTTGAGTCAACTTCGTTTTTGATTTTAATCAACGCATCAAGAACCATTTTACCGCACTCTTTACTATCAATTTCGAATGTATCAATAGATGGATTTTTTCCATCCGCAGAATTATATCGATATATTTTTAATGTTCTTTTTTGTTCTGCAACCACGGTATATGTGTTTCCAATTTGAACCTTAGAATTTTTGGGTAATAAAAATTCAGCCATTTATAATAAATATAAAATATAACCTTATAATTTAGTTATTTTTATAAAAGTCAATAAATCTTTCAATATCGTTTATATTATTTTGTAACCCCAAACTAATCCTTATCGCACAACTTGCAATTTTATCATCAATATTCATGGCTCGCAGTGTTGCTGATGATTTTACTGTTCCTGAGCTACAAGCAGATCCAATACTTATTGCAAATCCTGCCATATCGGCAGAAATAAGCTGTGACTTATTAGACATTCTTGTATTAGATATCATAATTGTATTAGGCAGACGCAACGAATTTTTGGCAATTATTGTGGATCCTGCGTTTTCTAATTCTGTTTCTAATAAATTTTTCAAAGGCAAAATTTTCGCTTGATAATTTTGTACATTCATATTTTTGACCGCCTCGGCAAAACCTATTATTGCTAATAAATTTTCTGTTCCACCATGCATACCAGATTCTTGCCCGCCACCAACAATTAAAGGCTCAAAAGATTTTTTATATATTAATGCAGCGGCTCCAATTGGACCACCAATTTTATGCGAGGCAATTGTATAATAATCAGCATTTAATTCACTTAAATTTGCGATAATTTTACCAAATGATTGCACAGCATCCGTGTGCACTAAACCACCAAAACTATGAACCAAGTCGCAAATTTTTGCAATATCGTTTATAACCCCAGTTTCATTATGCCCATGGATTATTGATACCAAAAATGGTGGATTTATTGGCTTTATAAGGCTTGTAAGATGTTCTATGTCGATATATCCATTATTATCAACATTAATAACTATATTTTGGTTTTTTGCAACCGATGAATGCTCAACACTAGAAACTATAATATTTTTAAAATTTTTTATAATAATATTGTTAGCAATTGTAGCACTTGGTACAAAAATTAGCTTATAATTAGGTGCGGCAATTTGCAAAATATCAGATCTTGCTTGTTCTAAAATATATTTACCTTTTCTTCCAAAATCATGCATTGCTGATGCATTAAAAGATTGATTATCTTTTAAAAAATCAATCATTTTTTGCTGTACGGATGGCAATAATTGTGTTGTTGCATTGTTATCTAAGTATATCACCTTCTAACACGATTAATAACGCTATCCACAATTGAATTTATACAACTAATATAGCTAATTTTTTTATTATCAACAATATTATTCATAGTATTGCTAACTGTTAAATGAGTTATTTTTGATGCTAATAAATCTGTTACAAATTTTTCAGGATTACTAATAACGGGGTGTGTTATATAGCAAAATATTTCTTTTGCACCATTTTTTGTGAGTAATTCTGCACCACGAAATAAAGTTCCTCCGCTATCTATCATATCGTCAACAATAATGCATGTTTTACCATAAACATCACCAACAATACGAATTGCTTCAGATTTTCCATTGATCCTGCGTTTATCAACAACTGCATATTCTGTGCCAAATAAATCAGCAAAAGTTCTCACTCTAACTGCACCACCAATATCTAAAGCTACAAAAATTATAGATTTATCTTTGATTTTTGGAAATTTAGCTTTTATATCATTTTCAAAAATAATATCAGATGTAATATTTACCATTTCATTGTCCATAAAAGCAACAATTCTATCGTTATGAATATCGATTGTACTCACACTTCTAGGGTTATACTCGCTTAATAAATTTATCATAACTTTTGCACCAACGCTATATCCATGATCCATAGGTCTATCTTGTCTTGCATATGGCATATATGGCAAAACAATGTCAATCACAGAAACCCCAACCCTTTTTAATGCATCAAGGCACAATAAAAGTTCAATTACATAATCGTTAACATTGCCCAAAGCAACAGATTGCATTACGCAAACTGGTTCATCAACATCAATTTCGTCTATAATTGAAACAGCCATTTCGCCATTTGCAAATTTTTGCGTTTTTGATCTAATTAATCTAAAACCCTTTTCGATAATTGGAATTTTTAAATATTCAGCTCCACTACAAAATAAAAATTGCATAAAATACTTAATTTAAATTGCGTTTTTCTAAATTTTGTTGATATAATTTACCAAAATCTATCATATCAATCATAATAGGTGGAAACCCAGCATCGCTAGTTACATCAGATACAATTCTGCGAACAAATGGAAATAAAATACTAGGGCAATAAACCAGCAATAAAACTTCTTTTTCGGCCTCTGGCACATTTACCATTTTAAAAATAGCACCATAACAAAACGATAAATCAAATAATTTTTCTTTATTATCCGAATACACAGCGCTTACAGTTCCGGATATTTGCACTTCAAACATGTTATCTTCGTTCACTGCCTTTGCATTAGCTGATAAATCAACACTTATTGCCGGTCTTTGTGTTGACGATAAAGTCGCTTGATTTGGAAACAAGAAATTATCTAAATGTAATGATTTTAAATACTGATTTATTATATTTACTGCTGGTTCGTTTGTCATTTTTATATATAAATTATTTTTATAATAAAAATTTGTTTAATAAAAAAATAAATTGCAATTATTTATATTAATAATTTTAGACACTTGCACGGCTTAATGTTTAACAATTAAAAAACACATTATATTCTTAATATAAATATTGATTTAGCTAATAAAATATGATTGCAATGGATTTGTGCCTATGAAGACATAATTTTGCTTCCACATTAAGAAATAAGGATTTATTAGTGGAAATAATTTGTCAAGCAAAATAATCTTTTTGTTGACAATTATATAAAATGTTTTCAATATTATTTAACTAAAAAAGTTTTGACTTATTCTATAAAGCCTTTTTTAAAGTCAAGTAATTTATAAAATTTATACAAAATATGAGCTTGAAAAAACAAATTTTAACACAGCTTACTTATATTAAAACAACAATAGAGGCTAATGTTAACACTTTACAAAGTTTATCAGATCATTCTGAAAGCTTAACTTCTATTATTAGTGGATTAAGCGATACTAATGAAGTAGAAAATAAGAAAAATGAACTTGAATCTATTAAAAATAGTATCAACGAAGACATAAAAAATTTAACTACAAAAACATCAGAATTATTTACAAGATATAAAGAGCTAATAGAAACATTATTTAAATAAAAAATGGCTCTTTCTAAAGAATTAGAATTAAAATTAAAACAATTAGCAGATGCTGTTGGTGAATATTCAATAACAGATGAAAAAGTTGATGGATTTGACACCAAAGATCCGTTCTATAAAGACAATCATAGAAAAGAAATTACAACATTATTTTTAAATTGGTTTTTTGGGTTAATTATTTTTAGTTTTTGTTTTTGTTTTATATATAATTGGGTTTTAGCCACCCATTTTAATCAAACTTCTGGAATGAAGCCTTTAGATGTTGCCAATATAGTACCAATTGTTACAACAACACTTGGTACTGGTATGGGTTTTATAATTGGGTATTATTTTAAGGGTAATCAATAAAATAATGATTGATATTAAATTTTCAATATCAATTATAGGTAAATTAATTGTATATATTTATCATTTTTGCACTTATAAAAGAAAATATATTCTTATTTAGCATTTTATACTAGCACAATTACAAGCACTATATTGACCTGTTTTGATAACAAAACAAAATCAAATTCCAATCAACATTTAAACTGTGCAAATGTCTAATTTTATATCTATTTTTGCAAATTCAAAACTGCTTTTTCTATTCTATTTATAGCCTCGCATAGCCTGTCTTCTGTTGTTGCAAACGATATTCTAAAAAATCCTTCCATTCCAAATGCAGTTCCGTGAACGATAGATACAAAATAGTTTTCCAAAACATAAATACAAAAATCTTCATCAGTTTTTATATTTGCTAAGCCAAGAATTGATTTTATATCCACAAAAATATAAAATGCTCCATCTGGTAGATATGGCCTTAAACCTTTAATTTTGCTAAGCATTTCAAAGGCAATATTGCGTCGCTCTTGATATAAATCTCGCATCGTGACAATATCAGATTTATCTTGTCTTGTCAGGGCTGTTAAGCCAGCTTCTTGTGCAATTTCGCACACGCTTGATGTGGACTGAGATTGCAATTTTGCCATTGCATTAATCAATTCTTCTGGTGCAATTCCATAGCCTAATCTCCATCCCGTCATGCAATATCCTTTTGAAAAACCATTTACTATCAATGTTTGATTTTTCATTTCTGGGCAGACACCAACCATGTTTGTAAATTCTCTATTATCATATCTTAAATGTTCGTAAATATCATCGGTCATAAGCCAAATTTTATGTTGCAATAAAATATCAGATAACTCTTTGAGTTCGCTTGCGGTATAAATTGCCCCAGTCGGGTTTGATGGAGAATTCAGCAATAACCATTTTGTTTTTGGAGTAACATGCGCCAATAATTGTTCTGCTGTTAATTTAAAGTTTTTTTGTGGGTCTGTTTGCACAATAACTGGTACCCCGCCAAATAATGAAACAATATCGGAATAAGAAACCCAATATGGAGCAGGAATAATCACTTCATCTCCAGCATTTATTGTTGCCATAAAACCTGTAAAAATTGTATATTTTGCACCAGGGGCAACCAAAACATTGCTTATTTTATAATCTGTATTCAGTTGATTGTTCGTTGTTTTGCAAATTGCCTCTCTAAGGGGAACAATTCCGTTCATTAGGGTATATTTTGTCTTGTTATTATTTATCGCATCAATGCCTCCTTGTTTGATATTTTGTGGGGTGTGTAAATCTGGCTCACCAACGCCCAAATCGATAACATCTTTGCCTGTTGCTGCTAAGTTTTTAGCCTTTACGCTCATTGCTATTGTGCATGATTGTTTGATCCAGCTTATTCTTTCTGCTATAAACATAATAAAATCTATAAAATATATATATACAGCATTTTATTTTTTAATATAAAAGTCAATTTATATTGTATATTAAAATATATAAATTAATCGTAATTTTAAATTAAATATTTGGCATAATGATACTTTTTTGGCTATATAATGTGTTATCATATCTTGGGCTGATAATAGTTCCAATTATTATGAAAATTCGTATTATAAAGAAAAAAGAAAATCCTTTGAGAGTAAAAGAAAGATATGGTTTTTCATCCAAATTAAGACCAAAAGATAGGTTGATTTGGGTGCATGCAGTAAGTGTCGGTGAGTTAAATTCGGCATTACCGATTATAAACGAATTGGTTTTTAATAAAATAAATGTTTTGGTGACAACATCGTCTTTTGCGTCAATTAATATTGCAAAAAATAAGCTCCCGCCCGAGGCAATCCATCAAATGTTTCCAACTGATTGCCCTATTTTTATTAAACGATTCTTAAAATTTTGGCAACCAGAATCTGCTATTTTTATGGAATCAGAAATATGGCCAAATACATTTTATTATACAAGCAAAATTGCAAAACTATATATTATAAATGCAAATATTCCAGATAAAGCCTATAAAATTTGGACTACATATTTTAAATCATTGTTTATTTTTACCATAAATTGTTGCACAAAAATTTATACAAGCAGTATTGTAATGGAAACAAAATTGAAAACTTTTGCACCCAAAATAGAGTTTTTGCGGCATACAAAATATGATGTTATTAATTTATATAAAATATCTGATTGGATAACGGAATATAAAAAAATATTACAAGACAGAACGGTAATAATTTTTGCAAGTACGCACCCAAAAGAAGATGATTTAGCAGTAGAAATTCATGTTTCATTAAAACAAAAAATACCAAATTTACTTACAATTATTGCCCCAAGGCATTTGCATCGTTTGCAACATATTCAAAATATTACAAGCCATTTATCTGTTGCGATATATCCAGAAAATGAACCCAAAAACGATAACGATATAATTTTGGTTAACACAATTGGGGACCTGATGTTATTTTATTATTTGTGCGATATTGCAATTGTTTGTGGTAGTTTTGTGCCAAAAATTGGAGGACACAATCCTCTTGAGCCAGCAAGCTTATCGAAGCCTATTATTATTGGTGAATACACAGAATCTTGTGCTCAAATTTGCAATGAAATGCTTATGCAGAATGCAATAATTATATGTGATAAAAATAATTTAATAAACAAAATTGAAGAATTATGTTTAGATAAAAATAAACAAAAAATAATGGGTAATAATGCTAATAATTTTATCAAACAACATCAAGGCTCTTCTGCTAAAATTATAAAATTGCTGTGTGCCAGATAAAATATCAAAATAATTATTATTGGTATTCTCGACATATATCTAAAAAATAATAGTTGACTTATATACTTTGGCTTTTATGTTTAGTTAATTTAAAAAGATAAAATAGATATGCAAATATGCAATAAAATGAGTGCAGACCAGACTTATAATAAAACCGGAACAGATGGAGTTATTTATTTAGATAATCAGGCAACAACAAAGGTTGACCCTCGTGTATTGACAAAAATGATGGATGTCTTCACCAATGATTATGGTAACCCTCATTCGAAAAATCATGCATTTGGCTGGAAATCAGAGGAATTAGTTGACGAAGCACGAATTGAAATTGCAAAAGTTATCAACTGTGATGAGAGTGAAATTATCTTTACTAGCGGTGCAACAGAATCTAATAATATTGCTATAAAAGGTGTGGCTCATTTTTATAAAACCGAAACAAAAAACCACATAATTACGGTTATGACAGAACATAAATGTGTGATTGAAACTTGTAGAAATTTGCAACAAGAAGGGTTTGATATTACTTTTTTATCTCCACAAAAAGATGGATTAGTAAATTTATCAGAACTAGAAAATGCTATAACCGATCGCACAATTTTAGTTTCGATTATGGCGGTAAATAACGAAATTGGGGTTATTCAAGATTTAATTGCAATTGGAAATTTATGTCGTAAAAACGGGGTGTTTTTTCATAGTGATGCAGCTCAAGCTTTTGGAAAAATTCCACTTGATATGAAAAAATTAAATATAGATTTAATGTCTATATCGGCACATAAAATTTATGGCCCAAAGGGGGTAGGGGCATTATATGTTCGTAAAAATCCTAGGGTTCGTTTAAGCCCTTTAATAAGCGGGGGCGGTCAGGAGCGTGGTATGAGAAGCGGTACAACCCCTACTCCATTGGTGGCTGGTTTTGGTGAGGCAGCAAAAATTTGTATGCAAGATTTTGAAAAAGATAAAGCTCATATTGAAAAATTAAGCAAAAAATTATACGATGCAATTATGCAAATTCCAGAGGTTTATTTGAATGGCGATTACGACCGTCGATACAAAGGGAATCTCAATTTTAGTTTTGCGTTTATCGAAGGTGAATCACTTATGATGGCAATAAAAAATATTGCTGTTTCATCAGGATCCGCCTGCACATCAGATAGCCTCGAACCATCATATGTTTTGCATAGTTTAGGACTTGGAGATGAACTTGCTCATAGTGCAATAAGGTTTGGAATTGGCAGATTTAATACCGAAGAAGAAATTGATATAGCAATAGATGTAATAAAAAAAGCTGTTATAAAATTACGCGATTTATCTCCACTTTGGGAAATGTTTCAAGAAGGAATTGATATATCTAAGGTAGATTGGGTTGCCCATTAGGTTTTTTGGTTCTTTCAAGATTTAAATATTCTAAATAACCTTTGTTTTTTGGTTTTTTATTATCCAAACTTTCTAAATCTCGTGTTTTAAATGGTTGCCTAGAAGAATTACCATCTGCATCGAATAAAATTGAATAATCTCCTGTTCTAATATGATATCCTCCATAATAACCAGAATAATAACCGTTAGATTTCACACACATATTATCTTCAGATTTATTATCATGGGTAAATAAACGAGGACCAGATGTCTTTATATTAAAGGAAAAAGAATCTTTATTTATTTCGCTTGGATTTTTATTAAAAAATCTTAATCTTTTTTCTAATGTATCAATGATTATAGGGTTACCTTTGTTTAACATTATTAAACCATTTCCATCTGGTAGTAAAACTATAGGTTTACCATTATAAATATCTCTATCAAATAACTGATCGTCAATCCTACCACATTTAGCATCAAAATCAAGATATAATCCGCCACTTTTATATAAAATATAATATCTCAAAATATCAGAAAGACCAGCATACATAGGATTTTCTCTATCCTTAAAATGACAATATTGTTTATCTATCGCCGGATAGTCTTTTAGAAATTTAGAAAAATCTAAATCTTTATTGATATCTTTAATAGCAATTTTATCTCTTGCAAATTTAATATTCTGTAAATATTTTTTTAGCTCATTTATGTCTTTAGGTTTTGTTATCAGTCCATGATACAATAAATAATCATAATATTCTGTATCATATTGTTTAGTTTCTGTTTTTCTTTTAAATATACCATGATTTAATCTTGTTTTTTCCATCTTTTTAATTTCAGTATTGATATTTGCTTCTTCTTCTGCAAAAGCCTCTTTAATTGCATCTGGATTATCTGTGTGAATAAAATAATTACAAAACCCAGGTTTAAAATCTTTGTTATTATCCTTGTTTAATTGCTGATAATTTTCATAAAATTTTGCAACCGTGTCAACAACATTTTTTATAGCATCTTTGCCAGAAGGCTTTTTGCCAAGCCAAATATAATGTAAATTTGGTTCTGCGGTTGTATACATATTTATGATAGATTATTAACTCCAAGCCATAATTTTTCTGGCATTTTCAAGATCTTCGGGCACATCAACGCTAACGGGCAAATATTTAGAGATACAAGAATAAATTGACATGCCGTGTTCTAATGCCTTTAATTGTTCTAAACTTTCAAATTGTTCAAGTTGTGATTCTGGCAAAGATAAAAATTTTTGCAATGCATCATATCTAAAGCCATAAATTCCAATATGAGCATAATAAACCGATGCATTAAATGGAACAACGCTACGAGAAAAATAAAGCGTTTTATGGGCATTAAATTGGTCATTTTTGCATAAAACAGCCTTAACAACATTGGTTTTTTTTATATCATTATTAGACTTATCAAGCTCATAAACAGCGGTCATAATATCTGCATTTTTGTATTCGATTAGCCCATCTTTTATCAAATGAATTACATCGGGCTGAATATTTGGCATATCACCCTGCAAATTGATTACAAAATCGTATTTCTCAGTTATTTGTTCAAGCGCATTACCAACTCTCAATGTTCCAGACGATAAATTACTTGGAGTCATAAATGCTTCTCCGCCATTATTTTTTATAATTTTTGCAATTTCTTCGTTATCCGTTGCAACAACAACTCTGCCAATATCGGCTTTTTTTGCATTATTCAAAACATGCACAATCATTGGTTTTCCATTTATATCAGCAAGTGGTTTATTTGGCAACCTAGTTGAAGCCATTCTTGCCGGAATTACAATTATTGTAGAGTTTTTATCTGTATTTTGCATATTTTTAAAAAATAACTTAACATCATTATTCAAAATTAATTTTATAGTCAAGATAATCAATTTATTTTTTAAACAAATATTTCTGGTGCTATTTCTTGCATTGGCTTTAAGACAAAATCACGCTTTAAAAATTCTAGATGCGGAATAGTTAATTCTTCGCTAACAATAATTTGATTATTATACCAAATAATATCGATATCAAGTTCTCGTGGAGACCATTTTTGATTATTTTTATTACCCTCAATTGACTTACACACACCAAGCAAGCTATATGGATCAAGTTTTGTGAACCCACAAATAACTGCATTAATATATGGAAGATCCCATTCTTTTGGAGCATTTTCTGGCAATAATGCAGTTGTTTCGTGCATTGATGATATTTTTATAATTTTAATAAAATTTTGTATATTTTTTATACCATTTTGTATATTTGCAAGCCTGTCTCCAATATTGCTGCCTATGGCTAAAAAAACTTTATTTCCATTGCTTTTTTGTACCGTGATAGATGCTGATTTGCTATGCTCTAAAACATCATTTTTACCAACTTCAACGGTTGTATTTATTGCTATATTCTTTGTTAAAATTATATCAGCTATTTCGTTAGCAATTTGCTCTATTATAACAAATTGTTTTGATTTTATAAAATTAATAATATCACTTTCTAACGCAGCATAGTCAAGGGTTTTATCGAGTGCATCTTGATTATAATTTTCAATCTCAACGGCAACATTAATAAATATATCTTGAAATTCAGATTTTTCATATGTATAATACTTGGTAAGATGTGCATTTATTTGTATTTGTTCTAACTTTATTATCATTAAAATGCTCGATAAAATTCAAGATAGTGCTATATTAAAAATAGCAAATTCATTAAAAATTGATGATGTGTTTTTCTTATTTGCAACAGAAATTGAATTTTTTGTTTTAGACGACGAAATATTAACATTAAAAAGTGATAAAATACAAAAATTTTATCAAGATTTACAAAATTTTGCACAAAAAAATAATATTATAATAGAAAATATCGAAAAAGAAGATGGCATAAATCAGTTTGAAATTCAATTACAACCCAACGATTTAGCCAGCGAATTATCAGATCAGATTGTGTTGATAAAAAATGAAATAGCAAGACTTTTAACAGTTGATTTTCGTGCCAAACCATTTATTGATAGGCCCGGAAATAGCATGCATTTTCATATTTCTTTATATGATGAAAACGAGCAAAATTTATTTATGAAGTTAGATCAAGATTATCAAAATAATTTATATTATGCGGTCGGCGGATTACTAAAAAATATGCCATCATCTATGCCAATTTTTGCACCAACACAAAATTGTTACGAACGCTATAAAATAGATAAAACAAAGCATATTCAATACCCAACAAATTATAGCTGGGGCATAAATAATCGAACTTGTGCAATAAGAATTCCGCAATCTATTACTGTTAATCCGCAAAACACACGAATTGAACATCGTGTTTGCTCAGGTATTGCTGATCCGCACAGCAGTTTATCTGCAATTATTGATGGTATTTGTGAAGGAATTATTAATAAAATTATGCCTCCAGATCCAATTTTTGGTAATAGTTTTGATGCTCAGTATAATATAAAAAATATATTATTATAGCCATTTATTTTCAAGATCTTTTAATTTGCCACTGGTTTTTAATTGGATTATAGCATCCGATATTTGGTTTTTTAAATCAGATTTATGTTTAAAAATCATACTATAACATTCATTGTTGTTTTCTTCAAATATAGAATATGTAAATAACTCAGGATTTATTCTTGTAAACTCAATAGCTTGATTATTTTCTAGTATCAGAGAATCTATTCTATTAAGTTTTAACTCTTGAATTAGAAGCGTATTTTTTGTTAAAGATTTGATTGTCATTGATGGGTATTTTTTTTGTAATTTTTTAAGATATATTTCCATTGTGGTGCCTGTTTGAACCCCAATTCTTTTATTTTTTAAATCATCTTCTGTATTGATTGTGATATTTTTGTGATGCAAACTCGCAATTTTTGGATAATAATAACAATCAATAAAATCAACACTTTTTTTGCGCTCATCTGTAATATTAAAACCAGATACGCCAACATCAATTTTTCCTGCATTTAAATTACCAATAATGCCCGGAAAATCAATATCTATAAATTTTATTTTTTTATTTAATATTTGCCCAACTTCATTAATCAAATCAACTTCAAAACCGGCTGGCTTACCATTTTGAATAAATTCAAAAGGGGGGAAATCCATAGACATTCCAACAACAATTTGGTCGCTATTTTTATTTTCATCACCACAAGATGAAAGCAAAATTAATAATAAAAATATTTTTAACATAAAATATTATAATAAATCGAATAAACTGGGAGTTTGATTTTTCTCAATTTGATTTTCTGTTAACTCGGATAATTTTATAATTTTTAAAGAAGTATTTATATCAATTTTATCTTCGCTTACAAAATATTCGCAGCCTTCTAACATAGCAATTGAAAAATGTAAAATTAATGCTGGATTTTGATTAAAACTTGGATAAACAGAATTAAATTTTGTAAATACATCATAATCTATGCTTCTGATTTTACAAAAATTAGATAAAAATAAAGCTATCTCTTCGGCATTTTTTTCTACCCCACCCGAAATACAAAGCTCCATTATAGCCTGAATTGAGGTAATACATTCAAATTTTATAAGTTTTATTATATCAGATTCATCATTGAAAATTTGATATAACGCAGAAGTATCTAGATAAACTTTTATTTTTGACATCTTGAAAACATGTTAATTGAGTCTAATTTTTTTATTTTTATAATACTTTTTGTTGCAGAAACATTTGGCAACCTAATAATGTTAGCCATAATATTATTGGTGGAATCAACAGTCATTGATCCTATAACTTCGATTTCAGATTTATCTATGCAAGCTTTAATAATAACATCATTTATAGCTTTATTTCTTTTATAATTAACAACTATAACACCAAATTCTTTGTTGTTTATTCTTAATTGATCTCCTGACACATTCCAGTTTAGAATTTTTCCTTTAATTAATAAAAAATAGTTTATTAAATTATTTTTTGATGTATTTATTTTTTTTGCAACAGCTTTAACTGTGTTCCCGTAAATTATTGTAAAATCTGCTTTTTCTGAGCTTTCGTGATATGCAGATATTTTAATCTTTTCAATTTTTTTATGTAATTTTATTTTATCAACCGCAATTTGCAAATTATCTTTTATTGTATCGCGATTTTTTAGATAAATTGAGGCATTAGAAAAGGTAAAAAATAATTCTGCCTCAAAAATATCATCTTTTTCTATAATTTGCCCAATTTCTCTTTTTTTACAAGGTTTAATAATTTTTTCATATTTTGACATAATTTTAAAAACCCATGCAGAATAAGCCAAAAGAGATATTTTACCATTTTTTTTAGCTCTAATTTTTATAGATATTTTATGTTGCATTACAAACAAATTTATAACTTTCAGCAAAACACTAAATCTATTTTATTTTAAATGCAACTATTTTCAATATCATAATCTCTAATAAATTCGGCAATTGCTAAATAATCGTTTTTACTAATCGCTTTTGTGTTTTTATTAGTCACTTTTTCATCCTCGCTCGAATCTTCTAGTTTTGCCAAAACTGCAACTAATTTTGTTAAAATTTCTAACACACTGTCGTTGGTTTTCCATAATTTTACATCTTCTTTATTCAAGACTTTATCGCTTAAATCATTTATCATAACTTGACACACTGTGCGTATTTTTTGATAACCTTCGGATGTATCTTTTGTTGTTTTTTTTGCCATACAATTCAATATAATTTAAGTCTGCATAACTATAATCAATAAATAATTATGGAAGTAAAAAATTATAACTAATTTTATATCCACAAATCGGTTGATAATAGATGGTTTGCAATATAGTTTAGAAATTTTTATTTATGATGGAATAATTTTGCTTCCGCATTGAAAAATAAGGCTTTATTAGTGGACATAATTTGTCAAGCAAAATAATATTTTTGTTGACTTTAATGTAAATCCTTGATATACAAGGGTTTATAGTAAGTTTTTAGTTTATTTGATAAGTATTTTTATATGAAAGAAGTTTGGTTATCTCAATTGAATAACATAAAAAAAATCATAGATGGTAGCTTAGTAACTTTACAAAATTTAGTCGAACAATCTAAGGGCCTGAGTGAAGTGATTGACTCAATTGAGACTAACGAAAACAACAAAAAAACATTGACTGCTATTAAAGATTCAATAGATAATGATATTTCTGCACTGGTCTCAAAAATAAGCGATTTATTTAATTCTTATAACGAGATGATTGACAGTATTTGCTAGTGTAATATGGGCACAGAACAAAAATTAATAAATTTAATCAAACAAACAAAGGATAAAGGTGAAGCCAACGAAAAAGCAATTCAAAATCTTCAAAAACAATCTGTTGCTGATAAAAAAGCGCCTTCATATAGTAAAGCAAAGGAAGAAACTAAGCTTAGAAAGTTGGTCACTATTGGCTTCGTTATTGTTTTATCGGTAGCTATTGTAACAACTATTATTGGTTCTTTTGTTTATAATTGGCATATTATGAGCCAAAAATCAGATATTAAGCCAATTGATCTTAGTAGTATTATTTCTTTTATTATAGGTCAATTGTTTGGCATATTTGGCACCATTATAACATATTATTTTAGTGATAAAAATTAAAATAATCAAAAATATCTTCCTGCTTTTTATACAAAAATCTCACTTTTTATTATTATCAAATGTTAATACTTGAAAGTATAAAAAGTAATTGGTAATTTATCTTGCAAAATAATTTTATATATCATACTTATATTTAAAATTATTGTAAATTTGATATGACTATTGAAATAAAAATGCCAGCTTTGTCGCCAACAATGACAGATGGAGTTCTTGCAAAATGGATGATAAAAAATGGTGATAAAATAAAACCTGGAATGGTAATTGCCGAAATTGAAACCGATAAAGCATCTATGGAAGTTGAAGCTGTTGATGGTGGAATAATGGGTAGAATATTAGTTGAAGGTGGCACGCAAAATGTTCCCGTTGGAACAGTTATTGGATTAATGTTAGAAGCAGGAGAAGGTGAATCTGCATTGAATAGCTATACAGCAAAAGTTGTTGCAACTGTTGTTGAAGAGCCAAAAAAAGAAGTTCAAATGGAGACAAAATTTAATGTTTCTCAGTCAAATAACGATAGAATTTTTGCAAGCCCTTTGGCAAAAAGAATTGCAGAAAATAACGGGGTTGATTTAAGTAAAATTGCTGGAACTGGGCCAAATGGCAGAATTGTAAAACATGATATTGAAAATATTAAACAAGAAGTTTCCGTGTCGCATAAAATGGTATTTAATCAAGAATCCACAAGTATTCCTCATACCAAAATGCGTAGAGTTATAGCAACTAGACTTACGGAATCAAAGCAACAATCTCCTCATTTTTATTTGAATATAGAATGCAATATGTCGGCACTTTTAGACATGCGTAAAAAAATGAACGAATCGTATAACAAACAAAAAGGCGAGCAAATTGCTAATATTTCTGTTAATGATTTATTTGTAAAAGCATCAGCTGTGGCGTTGCGTTCAAATTTAGATATGAATGTGTCTTGGCAAGAAAATGAAATTATTATGCATGGAAATATTGATGTTTGCATAGCTGTTGCAATTCCGGGCGGGCTTATTACTCCAATTATAAAAAATGCAGATCAGCTTGGGCTTTTAGAGCTTTCGCGCACAGCAAAAGGTTTGATAAAAAAAGCTAGAGATGGAAAACTTATGCTAGAAGAGTTTCAGGGTGGCACATTCTCTGTTTCTAACTTAGGAATGTATGGAATTAAAGAATTTTATCCAATTATTAATCCACCTCAGGCGGCGATTTTATCAATTGGTGCAACAGAAAAAAAGCCTGTTGTAAATAGCAATGGAGAGCTTGATATTGGAGATATTTGCACAATTGGATTATCGGTTGATCATCGTGCAATTGATGGTGCCGTAGCTGCAAAATATTTGCAATTTTTAAAAACGATAATCGAAAATCCTGTAATGTTATCGCTATAATTTATGTCTGTTGTAAAAAAATATCATTGGTCTGTTCGAACGATGCATGGACTTGTTGGGTTGTTAACAATTGGTATGCTTTGTATGGGATATTGGATGGGTCAGATGGAAACTTCGGCACAAAAATGGCAGTATTATAGATTGCATAAAAGCTTTGGTGTTGTTCTTTTTTTATTGCTTTTTATAAGAATTTCTGCACGCGCAATTACAGATTATCCAAAGTCGTTTTATAAAGTTGATAGTTTTAACAATATTGCAGAAAAACTTTTGTATTTTATTATGTATGTTACAATGTTTTTGATGCCATTTTCTGGCTATCTAATGTCGAATGCGACTGGAATTCAGGTTGTATTTTTTGGAATTTTAATGCCAGAAATAACAACAAGGAACATTGAATTGGCAAAAATTTTTCATACAACCCATGTTTATACATCTTATATGCTGATTGCATTAATTTGTATTCATATTTTGTTAATTATATATAGAACGGTTGCAAAAAAACACAATATTTTACAAAGAATGATATGATTATAATTGAAAAAATAAAACAAGTTAAAAATTATTCACCTAAGTTTATACGAACATTTTTTTTGGTTGTATTGCTGACTTTTATAATTTGGTTTTGTATGATAAATAACGAAATTATTAATTTTAGAATTCCGTTATCAAATTATAAAATATATTTACCGTCGTTTTTGGTGATTTTTATTGCGCCTTTTATTTTAAAAATTATACGCTTTTTCTTATCAATTTTAATCAAATAATATGCATTCTAAATCTGTATTTTATAATCTTAGCGTAGCAAATTCTGTTTATTTTGCCAGCTACCTGTCGTCATTTTTAGAGATTAAAAAAATTATTGTTCAACCTGCGGATCAAGTTAGTATTTTTATTATGCTATCTGATTTACACGCTATGAAAATTATCGATGATCGTAAAATAATAAATAATAATATTAGGGATTCATTGATTTGTTTGTTGGCAAGTGGGCTTAGTCCTGTTAATAAAAATATTAATGTATTTTGCCAGTCAGCAGTTTTATCTCATACTAATTTAGCTTGGTTTTTATCTTATATTTCTAATAAAAATCAATCAGATTTATTGTTTGCGGCTGATATTTTAATGTATAAATCGTCTTTTGTTGCAACTGATATTCAGCAAATACAAAATATAAATTTAACAATAGATTTAGCAAATAGATTTAATATTAAATATAATACCAATATTTTTAATGCACCCACAATTTTATTAAATTCGTTAAACAAAACAAGTCATAATATGGAGGTGGATAATTTTTTTGATATTACAATGTTTGATGATGATGAGGCTATTGCAAATAAAATAAAAAATAGCACTTTGCAATCTGGAGAAATAATTTATGATTATGATAATAATCCTGTTATTAGCAGGCTTATTGATATTTTAGCGGTATTGACAAAAGCTACAAAAAACGATATTATCTTATCTTTTGGGGCGGCTGGTTTTTCGGCATTTAAAAATGCAATAATTGATGCAACTATTAAGCATATTACGCCTATTAGGCTGGATGCAAATAAATTAAAATCTGACACAGCATACTTGGCAAACATTATAAAAAATGGCAATCAAAAAGCTAATTTTATCGCCAATAATATGATAGAAAAAATAAAATCAATTATGATATAATAATATTTTTCATTTAAAGTTGATAGAAGAATAAAGTTAGTTTTATACAATTAGCATATTGTTATTTACGCCTAATATTTTATATTCAACAATTTGTCCCTGAGTATAATCGCCTACAATTTTGACTGGTGCAAAATTTTCACAACGACCAGTGTTTCCGTATTCACATAGAACTTTTTGTGTTGTGCCAATCATGGTTTGCAAAAAAGAATCAAGCTGTTTAGCGGTTTGATCAATAAGCTGTTTTGTTCTTGTTTTTCTTATGCTATAATCTACTTGTGGCATTCTGGCGGCTGGCGTTCCATCTCGCTGTGAATAACTAAAAATATGATTATATATCATTCCTGTTTGTGCCAGCATATCTTGTGTATTTGCAAACATTTCATCCGTTTCGGTTGGAAATCCAGCAATAATATCGCTGCCAAATGCTATTTCTGGGCGTAAATTACGCATTTTATTGCAAAAATCTATCAACATTTCACGCGTATGCCTGCGTTTCATTCGCTTTAAAATTAAATTATCGCCAGATTGTGCTGAAATATGTAAATAAGGCATAAAACGCTTTTCATGGACAATTAAATCAATAATATCATCATCAATTTCTGCAACATCTATCGACGATAAACGCAACCTAGGCAATTCGGGGAATTCCTCTAAAATAATTTTACAAAGCTCACCAAGTTTAATCGGATTTTCAAAATCATTGCCATAACTTGTTGTGTCAACACCAGTTAAAACCACTTCTTTATAGCCATTTTGCGTCATTGTTCGCACCTCGTTTATAACTCTGCGAGGCTCAACAGAACGAGAATTACCCCTACCAAACGGAATTATACAAAATGTGCATCTGTGATCGCAACCATTTTGAACCTGCAAAAAAGCACGAGTTTTATCTTCAAAATTTGTTACAATTTCGTTTTCTGCAACTTTTGTATCTTGCATAATATCTCGGGTTTTAACCTTGATATCATCAATCAAAATATAGGATTCTATATCATGTTTTAGGCTATTGCCAATAATACGATCAACTTCTGGCATTGTTTCAAACTGCGCAGAATTAACTTGTGCGGCACAACCTGTTACAATAATTTTTTTATCTGGATTTTCTCTTTTCAATTTACGAATTTGTTGCCTCGCTTGTTTTTCTGCCTCTTTTGTAACTGCACAAGTATTAAAAACAATTGCATCGTTAACATTGTTTTTTGCAAGCATTTGCTTGATTGCCTGCGACTCATATGCGTTTAGCCTGCAACCAAAATTTATTATTTCACTGGTTGACATATATATGATATATAGTATATTGATACAATAAATTGTTAATAGCAGATATATAAAAAGCAATATTTACTTAAAAATAATTTTTAACAATATGAGTATCGGCCAAATAGCAGAAGTTCCAAAAAATATAGAAACATTGATAAATAATATTGCCAATGTTATTAAGGTTGCAAAAAAAGGAGAAACTATCATGTGCAATGTTGACATAGAAGATTGTTTAGTTAAAGGTAAAACAAGAATACTTAAGCAAGATAACCAAATAGATGAAGGTGTTTTAGGGGTTTTGGAATTGATAAAAAAGCAATCAGAAAAGAAGGGAGTTAATTTTATAATGAATTTTAATTCTTGTGCATATCTTCATAGTAATCTTAGCCAGATGTTTGCCGAAAAAGAAGAGCTGGCTAAATTAAAAAGATTATTTGCATTAAATAGCAATAACAGCATACAAAGAATAACGCAGAACTTACTAAAAGATGATCAGCCCAATGTTGTGGAAACATATAGTATTGAGGATAACGCTAGTAATGAAATAAAGTATCAAGATTGTGGTGTATTAAGTCGAGGAGTATTAAGAAAAAATATAGTTAATGGGCTATATTTAGAAGATTTTAGAACAAAAACCAAAAATCCAAATAAAGTATATGTTTTGCATTTTGATAATGAGGTGAGTTATTTTGATGCTGAAAATATATATAATGATAAAGCATATCAGTTCTTGCCTGTTCCAATTAAAGCTAATTGTATAAATGTTCAAAAAACAGCAGGAGCATCTTTATCAATAGATGTATTAAATAGGTTAGAAGAAATTTTTCCGCAAACAAATAGAAAACAAGATTATGCTAGACGAATAGAAAAGATCGGTAATATGATTATTTCGCATCAAGAAAAAGAAGAATTAAAAAAACAAATAAACGGTATGATTATCGAATGTAAGCTTGATCTAAACTATCAAACTGATTATGAGCTTGCAAAAGAATTATTGATTAATGAGCGTAAAGAAACAATAGCAATGTGTCAAAAGGCAATTGATCTCAATAAAGAAGGATTGAAAAATATTGATAATACTTATCCTGAAATAAAAGAAAGAAATTACACTAAAAAAGAACTTAACGAGAAAAATAAATTTTTGCAAGAAAAAAGGTTGCAATATATAGAAGAATATAAAAAAAACCATGAAGAGCAAATACGAAAGAATGAGAGATATATTGAAGAGAAAAATAAAGAAATAAAGCAAATTAAAGGTATTGAAAGCACGGCCACGAAAAGCGGTGCAAGTGACAAATATTTAAAAGAAGCAATATTTTATTTACATAAATATATCAATCGGGGTCAATATGAAGCAACATATCGTTTAGATAAATATGGTGTGTTCATTAATGTGAATCAAAATTATGATAAAGATTTGATGATTAATAAGCTAGATACCGATACAATAAAAAATATTCTTTTAAAACTAAAATTTTGCCCGAAAAATCAATATGCAATAAATGATCATATTGTGAAACTTATAATATATGATTTAAGACAGATAGAAATAGATAATGCTAAAGGGCGTTACTGACGGCATTAATATAACTATGTATGCGATTTGGTTTTTCTTGTGAACGCTCGGCCCAATTTTGCACAGAATAATAAGAGGCCTGTGCTGATTCTGCCATTGTTTGCACAGATTCTGATAAATTTTTAGATTGCTCAGCCAAATTGTATATTTCATTATATTCTGTTGCAGAATCTGCCAATACAGATTGCGCCAATTCAATTTGACCAATAATTCTTTGATTAACTGCAAAAGCAGCATTAGCTAAATTTTGAGCAGCTTGTGCTTGCAACTGAGTAGCTTGTGCCATTGCAAACGCGGCATTTGTATTTTCTTGTGAAGATTGTGCCTGAACTATTATGTTTTGTAATTGCTCAAAAACAAATTTTTGATTGTTAGATTGATTTGCCTGATTTTTATGATATAATGCTTGTTCCTCTGATGCATTATTTTGTGCATCTATGCTAACAATAAAATTAGCGGTATTAAAAACCCCATTAGCAATTTGCGAACATGACCCATAGTAACACTTCATTTGAGTAAGTAAAACCTCAACTATTTGTTTAATGTTTTGTAATTGAGAGGTATTATTATCGATAAATTTATCTGAATTTCTTTGCACAGAATTTTGTAAAGACATAAAAACAACAATTACCCTCAATAAAATGGTGACTCCTACGGGAATCGAACCCGTCTTGCCAGGATGAAAACCTGGTGTCCTAACCGATAGACGAAGGAGCCGTCAACTAAAAAACAATAAAAAGATATTTATTAAAATGCAAGAGAAAAATAAAAATATAAAATCTTATTATTATTGCTTTTTAATATTTTTTATATATTGCTAATAATTGGATTTAATTTTTTGCTGTTATAAGATATGAATGGAGAAGGAGCAGGAGAAGTCGTACTAAATCCATTAGGCAATAAAACTCCTCTAATGAAACAACAGTATGATCTTGCTAGTGGAACACTATATCCACCACCATATCCATCACCATATCCAGGTTATCCTTTTGCTCAAAACACACATAATGACAATTCATCTAACCCAGCTTTGCATAATAACTTAGGTGTAATACCGGACTCTCTTACAAAAATTAAAGATCCATTATCTTCACTAACAGAAAAATTAAGTAAATTAGAATATGAAGGTCCTAAAACTCTAGCAAATGCCCCAAAAACAAAAACACAAAATACGCAAACAGCATACAAAACTCTTTTAGAATCCTTTATTAAAAATAAGATAGGAAAGATTCCTATACAGCCATGGGATACTGGATATAAAGATGTTAATAATTATATAAATAGCATTTGGGATCAGTTTGGTGAATCTGTAGAATTCTCGCAAGATGCGTTAAAAGAGATTAATTCAACTATAGAGTCATTAAAGCAAGATTTTGCTAAGAATGAAGACAAAGATGATATTCTAAAAAGTTCTAATAGAAATAAAGATGTTATAGAAAATCTTATAAAAGATCCCGATAAACATAAAAAAAATATTATATCTGCTTGTGATAAAATTACAGATGGTATGGTGTCTACTTTTACAAGCTTTCCTGGGAGTTTTTTCTTTGTATTGTATAATATAATATTTAGGCCGATAACATTTTTTTACTATGCATATGATACTTACCTCGTAAATAAAAAATGCAAAGAATTAAAAAATATGGAACCCGATGATGAAAACAGAGATAAATTGCTTAAAGATACATTGTTTTTATTGACACAAATGAATAATGATAATGGGGATAAATTAAATTGCTTATTTTATACGAAATCTAAAAAATATGGTCAAATTTTTCAATATCAAATAGATAATGGAATAGATGCTATGGTAAAAAATCTGCCAATAGCCAAAGCTATTGCAAAAAATATAGAAGATGATATTGCCCAGGTGGAAAATTTTGGACAGTTATCAGCTTTATTGCTTAAACATTCATCAGAACTAACGAATAAATTTAATATTGAGCCTAATAAAATTATTAAGATTTCTTGGGAAGATACAACTGATAATAAAGGTAAAGAGATTAGAAAATTCACCATAGAAAATGTTGATAAATCAGATATAGTAAAAGATAGCAATAGTTTGTATATTGATAACCCTGCTATAAAACATTTATTTAAAACAATGGCTGATAATAACAGATCTGCCAAAGAAGATTCTGATTTTGGTAGAAACATGAAAAGCATTACAGATTCGTATGAATCTGGATTAAGTGATAAAAATTTGAATATTACAAACGAGATTCTTAATACAAAAATAACAACAAAAGATATTGAGGAATTTCAACAATCAATAGATACCTTAATTGAAAATATTGAGGGATATTTTTCAGAAAATAAAGATGATTTTAATAAAATAGGGCATATTAATCAATACATGAGCACTGTCGAAACACATTTAGATAGTGTTAAAGAAGGGCCACAAAAACAAATAGATGATTTAAAAAATAAAATTGAATCATATTATGGTGGTATGTTTAAAACATTATATATTCAGGCTGAAAAAATTCTTGATTACAACAAAGATAGCGCTGAACATACACTAAAAGAAGGGTTAGATAGTGCTGATAGCTATAAAGATAATATCGGCCGCATTAATCATGTTATTATGCAAAAAACAAAATATAAAAACATAATAGAATTTGCTAATGAATTTATGAATCCAAATAAGAAAGCAATTGATCATATGTTAACAGGTAATATGGATTTAAAAACATATGAAATGTATGCAAATCAAATTAAAGAAATTATAGATAGGAAAAAAATAAAGATAGGGGAACTTAAAGCTGATATTGCTAATAAATACGATGTATTGTTTGATGAGAACAAATATGAGTACAGTAAAGAAAATAAATTAGCGAATATTGAGCTTATGCATAAACTTGATTACAACAGCCAAATATCTCGTGATCCATCTGCTGGAAACAAATACACAAAAGAAATAATACGTGAAAAGAACTACAAAAGATAAAGATGGTAAAAGTATCTAGTTAAATCACAATAGAAACAAATTTTTTGAACTCATTACCTCTTTCTTCAAAACTACAAAATTGATCTTGACTGGGGTGCATTGGGCACAGCATAACAATAAAATTGCTCCATTTATTATTTTTTGTTAATGTAATTGCGTGTTTATAAGATTGTTTTACCGCTTTTTCAAGATTGCCACAAATTTCGTATTGAATACCATTTTCTATTAATTTTTTGCTTAAAAATTCGGCAGATTCGCCAATTAAAAATGCTTTTTTTATTTTATGTTTCAATGCAAAAAATTTTGGCAACTCATCATAGTTGGTTAGCATTTTACCGCCCATAATCATAACTATGTTTTCATTTTCACTAATTGCCTTAACAACTGCTGGAATATTTGTTGCTTTGCTGTCGTTTATAAACGATATTCTGCCTATTGTTGCAATATTCTCAGCCCTGTGAGCGAGCGGTTTATAAGTTTTTAATGCATTGTTAATTTGTTCTGCATTTAGTCCAATTTTTAAAGCTAATGCAATAACTGTTGACACATTTTGTTCGCTGCCAACAATATGCGATTGCGATGTTAATCTTAGTTTGGCATTTTTATAATTTTCAAAATTTCCGTGATGATCTAAATGACTTGGTGTTATATTTAAAATTGCACTAAAATCAAAATATAAATTACGAGCATTTTCAAGCTGATACGATGATAATTCTAGAATGATATAGTCGTAATCTTTGTCTATATCAAGCATTGGAATGCCAATATTCCCGCCTAAATAAACCGATAAACCATTAGTTTGCATAACATGATACAACATACTAACAGTTGTAGATTTACCGTTTGTGCCTGTTACACCAATGTATTTTGCCTTATAAAAATATTGCAGAATATCCAAATCTGTCCAAATTTCAATGCCGTTTTGACGAGCCATTTTAACAATCAAATGAGGATTATAAACCGTTTGCACACTTGGGCTTATAACAACAAAATCAACTAATTTTATATCAAATGTTGTCAAATCTACAACAGAAATATACTCTGGATATTTTTGTAAATTTATAAGATTATCATCGTTTAAATAAATTTTTATTCCTTTTTTAGCCAAAAATCTACATACAGAAAGCCCAGTAATTCCGCATCCAATCACCAAAACAGATTTAAAATTATTCATTATTCATGATTATTAATTTTTTCCTCATTCGATAAATACATAAGCTCATAAATATCCTCCAAACACGACGACATCAAAGCTTGCCCTGATTTATTTTCGAGTGTATCACGAGCGATTAATTGCATAACTTGCATCATCAAATCTTTTCCGCTATCGTTTTTGATAATTATTTTTTGTGATTGTTTTTTATCTATTATTTTGGCAATATAACCGTCAACAAACCACGAAACAATAATCAAAATTATAGCAAACCCAATAAAAGATAACAATAAAAACAACGGCCTATCATGAGTGTTTATAAAATCTATAAAATATTCTGTTGAAAAACAAAAAGCTACAAAAACAGTATTAACAATTGCAATCATCAAAATTTGTGCAAAACCCAGTTTAGTAAAAAAACTTTGACATAAAATATTACCAGCAATTATATTTTTTAATTTTTGTTTTTGGGGAGTATTATTTTTTATCATTTTATTTAACTGTCTTCTAAGACGAATTTTTCGTATTTCTGGAATCAAAATTGACGATAACAAAAAAAATATAGTATATACAATAAAAATTATCAAAAATCGTTTAGAAAAAAACTTAGCCGCATTTTTATCGCCCGCAAGCCAATAAATACCACTTTCTATTGGTCGCAAAAGCATCAAACCCCATACCCCAGAAATAATTTGCTCGTAATATCGCAACAAAAACGACTCAATAGAAGTTGTATGTAGTCTATCTTTTAAAATTAATTTTTTTAACCCTACAGCTGACATATATTAATTTTTTTTATCATTAAAAACATAGACCATCTGACAAACATCTTCTAAAAAATTTTCAATTAAAGCTTGTCGTGTTCGATTTTCAAATGTATCTTTTGCTATCAACTGAATTAGCTGAACCATTAAGTCTTTGCCATAAATATGTTTATTTTTTTTAATCCCTGGAACAATAGATAAATAACGATTTTTATTACGAATCATTTTAGCAAGATAGCTATCTAGAATCCAGGCAAACATAAGAAGTATAATAAAAATAGCAGCAAAACACATAATCAAAATAATAGGTCTTCCATTTGTATTTATCAAATCTATAATATATTCACAGGTAAAATATGCCGTTACAAAAATAGAGTTCGAAAGTGTAATCATAATAAATTGCACAAAACCATATTTTGTAAAAAAACCACTACACAACATATTATTTGCAGCAATAGAACGCAATCTATCTTTTTGCTGATAACTCAAATTATATTCTTTTCCAATATTATATAATTTTCTGCGTAATTTTAATTTTCTAATTTCTGGGATAATCATCGATGATAATAAAAAAATCATAGTAACTATACCAAGCAACACAAAATATAAAGCCGTTAAATATGTAGCTTCTTCTGTCATACCCAAAAACATATAAATAGAGCTTTCAACAAATTCCAAAACCATATATGCCCAAATTCCTGTAATAATTTGCTCATAATATCGCAACAAAAAACCCTCAAACGAAGATGTATGAAGCCTATCCTGTAATATTAATTTTTTAATGCCAACAACAGCCATTTATATAAAAAAAATAATAGATAATTTTTAATTAATCTTCATTTTTAATATGCAACCGATTATATTTTATTTTTTATTAAAATTATTCATAATCTTTTACAATATAGCCTTGATTTACTAAATTATTTAATTTATTAGAAGACTTTAAGAACCTATATTCTAATCTTGCATCTGTAACTTTTGCAATTGAGTTCTTGTTTTTATCATATCTGTTGTTATCATTGCAGTTACGCAGGCTAAATTGCAGTATGTTATCGCTTAATTCTTGCATTTCGTGGTGCATAACTAATGCACTATTTTCCTTGGGTAACAAAGATTTTATTTTATTGTTGTCATCTGATATAAATTTAGAATATTTAGACGCCCCCTTTCTACAAAACATAAATTTATTTATCAACTAGACACACTTCTATTATTCGCCATCCAAGTATTAATTGGTAATCTTTCGCACACACTACCAAATCCACCAACGCACGGACTTTTTATATCAACAACTTTTGTTGATGAGCAATTTGCTAAAAACAAAATACACACAAAGGATAGTATAATTTTATACATAATAATCAATATTTAATATTATTTTCTGTTGAAATTTTATTGCTAATTTTATTAAAAACAGAATCAACTGTAAAACCAATAAATTTAAGAACTTTTTTAGAAAAAACTTCATCTGGTTCGGGCGGAAGAACATCTATAATTTTAATATTTTTATCAAAAGCGTATTCTTTGCTAAACATTTCTATAATATCATCAGAATCCCCAATTTCATCAACTAAACCAACCTTTTTGGCAGCAGATCCCATCATTATACTACCATCAGCAATTTTTGTAACAGATGCAACAGATAAATGCCTTTCCTTTGCAACTAGATTAATAAAAAATGAATGCATTGTATTGACTAAATTGTTAAAATATTCTCTTTCTTCTTTTGACATTGATTTCCAAGAATTTCCTGCATCCTTTAATTTACCAGCGGTGATTGTATTGGATTTGATGCCTAATTTTTTTGCCAATTCATCCATTTCTAAGAGATCCATTCGAACGCCAATTGAGCCGATTATGCTAGTTTTTTTGGCATATATTTTTTTACAAGCTAATGCAGCCATATAGCTACCAGATGCAGAAACCGATCCAACATCGCACATTGTTGGTTTTTCATATGCTAATTTTAATAAATTAGAATACAAAACCTCACTTGCAGTAACCCCTCCACCACCAGAGTTAATATATATTATAACACCTTTTACATTAGGATTTTCAATAGTTTTTTTTATAACTTCTTCATAAAATTTTATACCACCATATCCGTATTCGCTATCATCTATTGCACCAACAATAGAAATTCTTGCAATATAATCATTTTTTGTTAAGCTAACAACAGATGTTTTGTGCCTTAATCCAAAAGATAAGCAAATCAAAATTAAACCTAAAAAAACAATAAATTTATATCTAGAATATTGTCTATAAATTGAATATTCAGCAATACCATTCATATCAGCAATACAATTTGGCATAAATAATATTGATTTTACAAAAAAAATAATCTGTCTAAATGGATATAAAATAATATTTATTACAGACATATATTTAAAAAAATTTAATGGTGCGGCTGGAGGGACTTGAACCCCCACAGATTACTCCGCTGGTACCTAAAACCAGTGTGTCTACCATTTCACCACAGCCGCATAAACAAAAGATAATATTATTTATTTTAAATGTAAAGTGAAAAATTGCTTCCATGTAAAGAATTAAATAAAAATATAAATAATGCAATAATTAATATATTTTTATGACAAGCTTAACATTTAATAATGCAGAAAATATAGATTTTTTTGTTGTAAGCACAATAACCAAAACAAATGGTGAAAAAATTGGTTTAACAAGCTTAGAGAGCAACCTAAATTGGCAAAATATTATCTATAAAGCAGGTCTAGATTTTAAATCTTTTACAAACACAACTCTTAATGGGGCCGATAAAAGGGGGTATCCTTTGACAATTTTAAATAATAGCGATATTACAGATCTTTTTGGTAGCACAATTGAAATTGGCTTTGGACATAAAAATAACATAACCAATATTTATTCATTTTTTATTGGCAACATTATTTCTGTTGTTTACGAGCCAAAAAACATAACTATAAACATAGTACCAATTGCATACAATTTAAAGCGAGGAATAGGAGATTTTTTTTCCGATGTATGCAGAGCAGAATTTGGGGATGATAAATGTAAAATAGATAAAAAAAATTTTTCATTTAATGGTATAATAACTTCTGTCAACGGACGAAATTTGACAGGAAATCATATTCAAAAAAAATCTGGATATTTTTCTAACGGAGTTATATCTTTTGGAAATAATTCATTTAGAATTTTAGACGATTCAAATAATAATATTTTAATTGCCGCAACGCCAAATATCCCTATAAATATAGGAGATAGCTATGTTATTACAGCTGGCTGTAATAAATCTGTGGAAACATGTAAAAAAATATTTAATAATATTATAAATTTTAGAGGTGAACCGTTTATAAATAATTAAAAAAATTATTTATTGCTAGTTAAAAAAAATATAACAGGCTTTAAAAATAATTTATTATTACACAGATATGATATCAAATAGATATATTTCGTTGTTTTTTTTGCCATTAGCAATGCTTGGTATTTGTTATTATTTAAGATTTGCAATAACCCCGTTTATAATTTCTTTGATAGTTGCATATTTAACAATGCCAGCTGTAAATTTTGCAGAAAAATATAAAATACCCAGAGGAATCACTTCTCTTATAATAATTTTAATAATATTGTCGATATTTTTTTATGCTTTTATATTGTTAATTCCATTTGTAATAAATAAATTTACAACTCTGGTTAATTCTTTTGATATAAAAGATATTAATCAGCAACATATTCATGATGTTTTGATATCAAATTTTGCAATAATAGGGGCAGATAATATTTTAAAAATAGAAAATGCTATAAATAATGTATTAAAAAATATAGTCAATGTAGATTTTGGGTATATTTTTAATAAAATAAAAAGTTCTAGCACAATAGCAATGAATATTTTAGTCGTGCTAATTCCGTGCCCAATTATTACATTTTATATGTTAAGAGATTGGCAAAAAATGATTAAAAAAATATACAGCACAATACCAAAAAGATATGTGTGTGATTTTATAGAGATAACAGATAATATTGGTTCTAATTTGTCTAAATATCTAAGAGGACAGTTTCAGGTTTGTTTATTTTTATCTGTTTTTTATAGTATTCCACTTTATTTAATTGGTTTAAATTTTGGTATTCCTATCGGGATAATGACGGGATGCTTAGCTTTTATACCTTATATTGGGGTAATAATTAGTGCCGTTATTACAGCGGCGGTGGCAATTGTTCAATTTGGAGATGCTTATCATGTTTTTCTTGTTCTTGGGGTTTTAATGGCAGGGCAGGCGGTAGATGGTGCAATGATAACCCCAAGAATTATCGGTGAAAAAGTTAATATTCATCCTACTTGGGTTATTTTAGGATTATTTATATCAATTGTATTATTTGGAACAATTGGTGCAATTTTTGCATTACCGCTTACCGCATGCGGGTCTGTAATAGTAAAGTTTGCAATTAAAAAATATACCGAAAGTAATTATTATACAAAATAAAATATTAATACAATTATAATTATATATTGATTTTAATATACAACTGAGTTTAATTAATAAACTTTGTTTATTAAATTGATAGATATGCAGAAAGAAGAAAATAAAATATTTGGTTGTCAATATAATTTATTGGACGGAGAGCAATTTATCGATACAGATCTTAAAAAAATATTTTCAACAATATTAAATGATGATAACATTTGTGTTAAATTGTTTAATAATAATGATGTTAAGCATATTTTTTATAATGATAAAAAAATAGAAATAAAAAAGATAGACAGTGAACAAAAAAAGAAAGAATTGGCTACCACGAAATGTAGCGGTGTTTTTTGGCAATTTATAAATAAAAATAATAAAATATTTAATAAAAAATTATATGATACAATCGATAAAAAATTATATGATGCGATATTGCAGTTTATAAAAGATAGGGATGTAGCGGAAACATTAAATATATTAAAAAATACAGAAAAAGATAATTTAATTAATATATTTGATGATATTCTAAAAAATAATGGCGATTCGATTATTATTCGTGCAACAGATATGCCATATGTATACACCAGAGAGGATATATTTATATATAATAGAAAACAAACAAGATTTTATAACACAAAAGAGTATAATAGCACAAAATATCAGAAAAATATTATTATCAAGATTGGTAAGTATAATTTACCTAAAGGTCTTGAACCTTATCTTAGTGGAGCAAAACCATTATGCGATTTTTCATATAGACCATTTAATAAAAAAGAAATATTTCTTGAGCCATATGATAAAATGTATAAACAAATTTTATATAATATAAAAAATCCTAACAAGAATATAGATAAAATATATCGTATCGAAACAAAAAAATTTACACCATTGCTTTTTACACCATAAATTTTATTCCGCTGTTTTTTATTAAAAAATAATATTTTAAACTAAAGATTTACAAAATTCTTTTATAATATTCTTTGTTTGCTTGCCATTCAATCTAGGGTCACAGTTTGTTTTATAGTTATTTTCTTTTATTTTATCAACATCAGATATGCATTCTGTAACTTGATAAGGTGTTGCCTCCAAATGTAATCCTCCAATATTTTTATCAAATATATTTATAAATTTTTTTATTTCATGATTAATATCGGCAATATTTCGTGTTTTATGTTTATAATCAATTTTATATGTATTGCCGTGCATCGGGTCACAAATCCAAATTACATTCAGTTTGATATTTTTTATTAAATTTGGCAAAAAATCATCAATTTTATTAGATCCAAATCTTGCGATAAGAACGATTTTTCCAGCCTTATTTAATGGGTTTAATTTGGCAATAATCTGTATTAATTCTTTAATATCTGTATTTTCGCCAACCTTGATACCAATAGGATTTTCTATTTTGCTCAAAAAATCAACATGGGCATTATCAATTTGTGCGGTTCTATATCCAATCCAAAGTAGATGTGCTGATAAACAATAAAATTTATCATCAAATTGTCTAACCAATGCGGCATCGTAATCGATAACCAAACATTCATGCGAAACAAAAACTGGCGTTGGGGAGTAATCGTTTATAGTGTCAACAGTTTTTTTGCTTTGTTTGTAAGCTTTCATAAGCCTATTTGCATTGCAAAATCTAGCTTTTTCATTAAACTCAATATCGTTTGCAATATCGCCACGATAACACGGCAATGTCAAGCCATCTATTGTTTCAAAATCATCACTACGGGGCTTTGCAAATTGTCCAGCTATCCTGCCTATAACAATAACTTCTTTGCCGATAGATTCTTCAATATCTGCTGCCGTTTCAACAAAAAAATGTGCGTATTTTTCAACATTTCTAACAGAAAAGTCAGCAAATGTTTCTGCGCAATCTCCAATTTGTAAAATTAATGCATCACCATTTTGAACCCTTGCTAACTCACTCAATAAACTATCAACGCCATCTTTATCAACAACAGGATCCAGTTTTTCAATTTGCTCCGACACAATTTTTAATTCCGCTTTATTATAATTTGGCTGTTGCAAAACAGGTAAATTTTTCCAGCTAGATAACATAATTATTTTCTAATAAAACCATCATATAGGCGTTGCTTTTGTGCATCATATGTTTGCCCGATAAACATTTTTACAGCAATATATTTTTTATCAGGAGATACATAAATATTATCTGCATATTTTTTATTATTATTCTTATTAGATTCAATATTTGCAATATCTATTTCTCTTGGATATAAAAAATTTATAATAGAATACCTTTCTCCAGCTTCGGCAATATCAAAAACATCCTCATATCCTTTTTTCTTTGAATTATCATACATTTTTTTGTTTAAAACAATAAACCAATCATCTGTATCTTTTGTTGTTATAACGGATTCTAAGCAATATAAATAAATATCATTTATTGGCTTTTTTGTCACAACAGTTTTATCTCTGTTTTTTGCAGCATTTTTAATAATTTTTATAGAATCATCAGGATATTGTAATTGCCCAAAAGATGACATAATTTTGTTGATATACTCATCATCTATATTAACTTTAAAGTGAGAAATATCAACATCTCCTAAGTCGCCAATAGAAAGATTGCTTACTTCGGATTTTTTTATATTTGTTTCTGTTTTTTTATCCTGCTTTATAAAAGGGTTTACAATATATGCTGCATTAGCATGAAAAGATAACAATGTTAAAAAAATATATTTCATATTAATCGTTAGTTAAAAAAAACCAATCACCAGAAATCTTTACATCCAAAGATTTAACATTTAGCATATCGTTTATGTAGTTTGGTTGAAAATGAGAGTCAATAGCAACATTGTTAATAATTACAGCTCCTGGTAAATTTTTATATAAAAATGCAATCATATTATAAACATCTGTTTCAACTTCAAAATTACCAATTATTTTAAAATTATAAACTTTAAGATTAACACCTTTTGGTAAATCTTTCATTTTTAGGCTATTTATCATTGATATACTATCTCTCGCATCCAAAGATACTGTAAATTTTGTAATATCAAACTTGGACTCTAATGCTTTAAATATTGTTTCAATTTTATTAAATGTTAAACCAGATATAACCCTTTTATCATCGCCAGTTGTCAACATTTGTCCCCATAGACTTTGATATTCTTTAATTTTTGAACTATATTCGCTAATAGAAATTTTTAATTGTTCCATGCTTTTTACTTTTTCTGCCGCCCTACTAATAAACATATTGTCGATAAAACCATACCCAACATATGATATAATTATTGCAACGATTATAATGGTTTCGACAACAATATGTTGTATTACAGTATCAAAAAAATTAGCATTTTTATTTGATTTAAGACGCATTGCTTGATATCATTATATTAAAAGAAAATTTATCATAAATTGTGCCAATTTTAGGAGATATTTGATAATCAGGTAAAACAACTTTAAAGTTACTAAACTTAATTTGTAGGTCATTAGAAAAAGCCTTACCAAGAGCTATTAACCCCTCATAATCACCTGCTTGATTAAACATAGTTCCGTTAGCTTTTAAAGAATATAATGCAATCGTGCTATCATGACAATCTTTTGTGCAAATAAAACTATAATCAGTAAAAACAATAGACGCTTCATATTTTTTAACAATAGAATTTAAATCTAAAATTATAT